>CAYSYY010000121.1:0-9230 GCA_964435265.1 uncultured Gemmatimonadota bacterium | reverse complement strand
GGAAGGTGGCCCCCCGGGTCCCCGTCCGGATGAAGTCGGCCTTGTTCAGGGCCAGGGCCTCGGCCAGGGCCGGGATCTCGATAAGCCCCTCCACGGAGACACCGGGAAGGGGGGTCAGGCCCAGCCAGTCCCATCCCCGGGTGATGACCTTGCCGAGCGTACTCACCGCCACGCCCTGTTCGTCCTCGGGGAGCGGCTCCTCGTGCCGTTCCAGATAGCCCGCCCCCGAGGGCTTGTGTTTGCCCTTGAGGCGCAGGCGTACCGGCACCCGCTCGACCGTACCCGCCAGGGCCGGGAGCTCCCGCCCGTCGATCGCGAACCGGACGCCGTCTGGGTAGCGGCCGGCCAGGATCTCCCGGAACTCCGGTTCGAAGAGGGGACGGTAGTGCTCGAACACGACCGCCTCGATGTAGCCGGGATCGAGCAGGGGTGAGAGGGGATTGGCGAGCCGCATGATGACGGCGGTTCCCGTGGCCTCGAGCCCGGGCCCCGCCTCGGTCCAGTGCCAGGGAGCGCGGTGGCGCGAACTCAGATGCCAGCTCGTCGCGATATGGATGCGGGCGGTGCGGGTTTCGGTGATCACCTCTTCGGCGGCCAGCAGGCCGAGCTTGATGCCCACCCCGGCGAATCCGATGCCGCGGCCGCGCCGTTTGGTCGTCGCCGCCAGATCGTGGTACCGGGTCAGCTCGGCCCGGCTCATCCCCCGGCCGTCGTCGGTGGCCGTCAGGATACGCCCTTCGGGATCGGTGTGGAAGGCGATGAGACCGGCCCCGGAATCGAGCGAGTTGGCCACGACCTCGACCAGGATGGTCTCCTCCAGCGACCCGGGGTAGGCGTCCCGCAGGTCCTCGAGGAGGTGCTTCAGATCGACGCGCGTGGTGCCCATACCGTCTCCTGTCTCAATCGTCCCCGGCCGGCGACGCCCTCCCCGCGCCGGGACCCGTGCCCCCGCTTCAGTTCAGGTGCGGCGGGATCAGGCCCCGGCTCCGACCGGTGTCGGTCCCCGGCATCCCGTCGTGCGGGTCGGCCGTCTCCTTCTCCAGGAACGGCACCCCGTCGGTCATCCACGTCGGCGCCGGAGCATCCATCAGGTAGTGGTCGAAGAACTGCCGCATCCGGATCTGGAAGTCGATCTGGTTCTCCTTGCGCCCCAGATGGTGCCCCTCGCCGGGGTAGGAGAGCAGGATGACCTCCTTGCCCTGCCGCCGGGCCATGTTGTAGTACTCCAGCCCCTGGATCCAGTCCACCGACCCGTCCTCGGTGCCGTGCAGGATCATGAAGGGGGTGGTGATGTCGGCGGTGTGGTGGATCGGGGACTGGCTGAGGAAGAGCTCGAAGTCATCGAAGGGGGTGGTCCCCATGCGCACCTGCCCCACCTCGGTGATGCCCTGCTGCACCGTCCCGGTGCTCTTGTAGAGGGTGTTGTAGAAGCTCACCAGGTTGGTCGGGGGCGCGCCGGTCACCACACAGGCGAAGAGATCGGTCTGGGTGACCATGAACGAGGATTGGTAGCCCCCCCACGAGTGCCCCTGCAGGCCGATGTGGTCGGGATCGGCGTAGCCTAGCTCGATCACCTTGCGCACCGCTGAGCCGACGCAGTCCATGGCCGAGGAACCGGGCCGGCCGATCTCGTACACGATGTCGGGCTGCAGCACCAGGTAGCCGCCCGAGGCGTAGGTGGACATGTGCGGCCGGTCGTCGTAGCGGGGCATCGAATAGGAGTGGTGCTGGTTCGACATCAGCTCGTAGTGGTAGACCAGCATCGGGTAACGGCGGCCCTCCTGATAACCCGCCGGCAGGGCGAGAGTGGCCTGCAGGTGCTGGCCGCGGGAGTTTTCGAAGTCGATGAGGATGCGCCGCCCCCAGGCGTACTCGGCCTGCTGGGGATTGGCGTCGGTCACCCGGTGAGGATCGGTGAAGGTGAGATCGCTCACCCAGTAGTCGGGGAACTCGGCGAAAGTCTGCATCGTGAACATGACCCGATCGGTATCCTCGGCCTTCACCAGCCGCCCGACGCTCTTGTCCACGAAGATGAGCGGTTCGGGTTCGGTGCCCGCCCGGACCTGCCAGTAGCCCGATTTCTTGGTCCACTCGCCGTAGGCCGACAAAAGGACCGGCTCGCGCAGGTTGACGGTCTCTTCCTCGCGGTCGAGCCGCACGACCCGGAACTGGATCTGATCGCGCTCCCCGACTCCGGTGGTGAGGTTGACCGCACGTCCTCCTGCCAGGGGCAGGCTCCAGATGTCGAAGCGTTGGTTCAGGAGCACCGACCGGCCGTCGGCGGACCACCCCGCCACCCCGTAGGCCGGCAGCTCATAGGGATGGTCGTCCTGGCGGTTCACGAAGTCCACCCCGGCCAGCTCAGAGAGGTTGGTCTCGGCCCCGCTCGCGATATTGCGCGCGTATACGGTCTCATCCTTGAGGTAGAGGAACCACTCTCCGTTCGGTGAGTTGCCCATCGCCCGCCCCAGGTTTTCAACCATGAGCGTGCGCTCGCCGGTGGCGGTATCGATGCGGTAGTAGTCGGCCTTGCCGCCGCTCCAGGTGATCATCCCGGCGTACGGATTGTCGTCGCGCCCGATCCCCCAGCGCCCGTCGTCGGTCAGGCTCACCGACGCCATGGTTTCATCGGCCAGCTGCAGGAACCGCAGACCGTCCAGATGCAGGACCGAGGTCCAGGTCCGGCGCTGCTCACGGGAGGCCTGGCGCATCTGGACCGACTGCACCTCCTCGTCCTTCCAGTGCCAGACATCCACATCGGCCTGCTCTCCTTCTCTCTCCCGGACCTCCGCGGCCTGCTCCTTCACCCCCAGCACCAGCATCGTGGATCCGTCGTTGAAGCGCACTCCGGCGAATTCGCTCAGCACCATCCCCTCCGGGAAGGCGGGATCGGCCGCCGGATCGTAGACCAGCGCCTGCTCCCGCCGGCCGCCCAGCCCGGTCCAGATGAGCACGGCATTGGCGCGCAGCTGCATTCCTTCGGGGGTCTCGCCCCGCAGGACCGCCAGGGCGGTGCCCTCCTCGTTCCAGGTCAGCGAGGCGTAGGTGCGTCCGCTCGTATCCAGGGGCCGCAGAGTCCCTCCGTGCAGATCCATGAGGTACACCCCGTTCCCCGTGCCGCCGGCGGCGTCGACGGTCCAGGCGAGCAGGGCGGCGTCCTTGTTGAAGGCGTAATCGCTCACGTTCCCGATGTTCTGGACCAGCCCGGTCCCGAGATCGCGCAGGATCAGGTCGGTGCCATGATGCTCCGCTCCTTCGGCCGCCGACCGCTTCTTCATGACCAGGTAGGCGGAGCCGTCGGAGAACGTGAACCCGCTCACGTTCTCCTCGAAGGATGATGTTCCCGTGGTCAGATCGAGGAGTTGCAGTTTCTGCCCGCCACCGCCGGCCGCGGCTCGAGGGGGGCGCTGCTGCTGCAGGTCCCCGGTCGGCCGGCCGCGCCGCCCGCCGGCGTTCCCGGCCGGGCTCACCATGAAGGCCAGCCACCTGGAGTCATCGGAGAAGACCGGCCGCGAACCCCGGGGGATCTCGTGGCGGGTGGCGCCGTCCAGCAGCGCCACGTAGAGGGTGTCATCCCCCTCGTTGGGACTGTAGGCATACGTCATCCATCGGCCGTCGGGGCTCAGGGCGGTGGAAGTGATGCTCCGCCAGTGGCCGTAGTCATCGAGGGTGAGGACCTTCGTCCCCTGAGCCAGGGCGGTCGAGGCGAGGCTCGCGATCAGGAGCACGACGGTGCAGCAGGCGAGGAACCGGGTGCGGCGGGTCATGACGGACCTTCTCCTTGAAGCGGGGGAGAGCGTTGAACCGAGGGTTCCACGTTAGCGGCCCGGGCGGTGAGAACGGAACAGGAAAATGCGCCCGGCGGTCGGCGGGACCGCCGGGCGCACCGGGCGGGGGTATCTCTCCTCTATCTCTGCCCCGCTCGCTATCGCCTCTGGATGGCGTATCCGAAGATCGTGGTGAGCCGCACCCCGTCGTTGTTCCTGGTGAAGACCAGGTTGACGGGAATGCTCACCCCGCTGTAGTCGAAGGTCTTCCCGATCCCGATAACGAGGGCGGAGTCGATCCCGTCCTCGCCGAGCATGAGCTCCGGGCCCATCCCGAACTCGAATCCGTTCGGGAACCTGACTCCCATCGCCAGGGCCGAACTGGCTGATGACCCGGTCCATATCGTTGTCCTCCAGGTCATCGAGGAGCTTGTCGCCGGCGATGATATAGGTCACCCCGAGGCGGGGACCGCCCAGATTGCGGCGGGCCAGGGCAACCGGATCCTGCTGACCGGGAGCAGGCAGGATCGAGTTCGCGAGGCCCGGGTCCTGTGCTTCAACCGACGCGGCCGCTGCTCCCAGGGCCATCACCGCGGCGAGCGCCAGGGTCGTGATCAGTCGCTTTGTCATGACCGTTCTCCTTGTCCGGAGGTGTCTCTCGACCGCCGGGCTCGCCTTCGGCAGGGCGTCTCCGCGCTCACCGGTGACGTCCCGTCCACCCGACGGAACCGTTCCGGCGAGAGGTAACATCAAAGGGCGTGCCGGAACCGCGGGCGGATTCCACCGGGAGCGCATGCACCAACACAACGTATTGTCTGTCTTATGGTTACGCGGTATCTACGGTCCCGCCGGCGGACCCCTTTCAGCGATGCGGAGAGGTTCTCCCGGAGCGGGAATGAGGCCGGAGGAGCGCACCAGTGTGATCGATCCGCAACACCCCGGACCGTCCCCGGCCGCACCCCTCCCTCGACCGGGAACATGGAACCGGGAGGCGGAATAAGGGTGGATCGGCGGTCGGAGGGGGTTCTTAGAGGATCTTGATCAGCAGGGCGATCAGGAAGCCCAGGAGGGTGGAAAAGCCCACGATCGCGCCGCCGTGCTCGTAGGCCTCGGGGAGCATGGTCTCGGCGATCATGGTGAGCATGGCCCCGGCCGCTGTGCCTTCGATCACGTAGACCAGGGCGTAGTGACCGCCGGCCGGATGTTCGGGAAAGAGTATCACCCCGAGGACGGCCCCCAGACCGGTCATGAGGCAGAGGGAGGTCCACATCCAGAACACCCGGGCGGTGGCCATCCCCGACCGCCGCATCCCGACCGCGCTCGACATCGCCTCGGGCAGGTTGGCCAGGAACACTCCGGCGATGAAGGCCAGGCTCATGCCGGCGGCGCTGGCCGCGAGCATGCCGATGATGAGCGATTCGGGGATCCCGTCCAGGGCGATCCCCAGCCAGATGGCCAGGGCGGCACCGCCGCCGGCATGGGCCGTGAGGCCGGCCTCCTCGATCTCGGCGTCGCTGACCTCGAGCGAGAGGTGTTCGAAATGACGCAGGCTTTCGGCCTTCCAGCGGTCCGCTTCGTATCCCGGCGCCTTCCGCGCCAGATCCTCGGCCCGTTCCTCGAAGAGCCCCCTTACCGCGCTCTGCAGCTCCTCCGATCCGGCCAGCAGGGCGTCGAAATCCTCGAAGGTGACCTTGAGCACCCGGGTCCGGCTGCGGGCCCGGGCCGTCGCGGTACGCCGGGTGTCGCTCAGCAGGGCCATCTCCCCGAAGGTGTCGTGGGCCCCCAGGACGGCGATCAGCGTCTCTCCGCCTCCCTCGTCGCGCCGCACGATCTCGACGTCGCCGGCGATGATGAAGTAGAGGGCGCGGGCGTCATCGCCCTGGGAGAAGATCACGGCGCCGGTTTCGACGACCTGCCGCTTCAGGCACGGGATCAGCCGGACGATCTCGCGGGGGGGCAGGGCCTGCAGCAGGGTGACCTGGCTCAGCTGATGCAGCAGCTGCCGCGCCGTCACCCGCTTCAGGCGCAGGAGGTGGCGCCGGGTGATGGCGAGCCGGCGCAGGAAGGCGCCCCGGTTGTTCAGCATCTGGTTCAACAGGTCGAAGAGGAGCCCGCCGACGACGGCGCCGGCCATGGTGAGCAGGACGGTGCGGTTGCCGTGTTCGGTGGCGTTGTGCAGGGTCTTGGCGAAGAGCTCGATGGTGAGCGCGAAGAGCAGCGCCCCGGCTCCGAAGGCCATCAGGGCCGAGGTGACCTTGCGGCCCGGCCGGAGCAGCAGGCCGATCCAGGCCCCCAGCGGGAGGGAGACCGCGCTGACGATCCCCCAGAAGAAAGCCGAGCGGAGGGATTCCATGGGTTGGGGATATTCTATACCCGGGGTTCGACACTTCCGCTCGAGGCCGTTCCCGGCCTACCGCTCGCGCCGGTGGTCGGGTCCGCGACCGCCGGTGCGGCCGGCATGGATTCCCGCAGCGCGGTCCACTATCCTGCATCCGGTTCTCCCGGACACAGCTCCCGGATACAGGAGGCAGGTCATGCCCTTCGAGCCGATCGGGTACATGCACTGGTACAAGACGCGCTCCCCCGCCCGTTACAGCCTCTGCCGCAGCGGCATCGAACCGCGCCGGTTCGATGAGGTCGGGCTCGCCCGGGACGATCTGGAGCTGTCGGGGATCGACTACTACGGCTATCCCCCCCTGCTGGAATCGATCGCCGCCCGCTATGGCGTGCCGGCCGGCAGTGTCGTCACCACCCTGGGCACCTCCGGCGCCCTCTACCTGCTCTGCGCCGCCCTGCTCGAACCCGGCGACCGGGTGGTGGTCGAGAAACCGGTTTACGAGACGGTCCTGGCCGTGCCGAAGGCCTGCGGGGCCGAGATCGCGCGGGTCGAGCGCCGGTACGAGAACGGCTGGCAGATCGATCCCGAGGAGTTCGCCGCCGCCGTCATCCCCGGCACCCGGATGGTCCTGCTCACCAACCTCCACAATCCCACCGGGGCCGCGATCCCTGAACCCCGGCTCGAAGAGTTCGCCCGGTTCTGCGCCGACCGGGGGGCGTGGCTGGTGATCGACGAGATCTATCGGGAGTTCGCCGACGATCTCGTCGGCACCACCGGCTTCGGGATAGCGGAGACGGTCGTCACCTGCTCGAGCCTGGGCAAGGTGTGGGGGCTGGGGGACCTGCGCTGCGGCTGGATCCTGGCTCCGGAGGAGCTGATCTGGCCGCTGCGGGCCGCGGTCGACCACATCTTCGTGGAACACGTCTTCATCGCCGAACGGATCGCCGCGGCCCTCTTCCCCCGGCTCGATGAGCTGCGCCGCGGGCACCGGGAGCAGATCGCCCGCAACCGGGCCCTGGTGGAGAGCTTCATCGCCGGGCGCGAGGAGCTCTCCTGGGTGCCTCCGGTCGACGGCGTGGTGGCCTTCCCCCGCCTGACCGACAACCTCTCGGCCGACGAACTCGCCGCGGTACTGGCCCGCGACTACGACACCGAGCTCACCCCCGGCTCCAACTTCGAGGCCCCGCAGCACCTGCGGATAGGCTACGGCGGCCCGACCGATGATCTGGAGATCGCGCTCGCCCGGGTCGGGCAGGCGCTCGACGACCTGAGAATCTGAGGCGGGGGGACCGGCGCCGCCGGGGATCGCCCGCCCGCGACCTCAACCCCGGGCGGCGAGGAGATCGCGCAGGAACCGTCCGGTGTGGGAGGTCTTCACCCGGGCCACCTCCTCGGGGGTGCCAGCGGCCACGATCTCCCCTCCCCACTCGCCCCCCTCGGGCCCCAGGTCGATGATCCAGTCGGCCACCTTGATCACGTCGAGGTTGTGCTCGATCACCACCACCGTGTTGCCGCGGTCGACCAGGGCGCCGAGCACGTCCAGGAGCATCCGGATGTCGGCGAAGTGCAGCCCCGTGGTGGGCTCATCGAGGATGTAGAGGGTCCGCCCGGTCGAGACCCTGGCCAGCTCGCGGGAGAGCTTGACCCGCTGGGCCTCCCCCCCCGAGAGGGTGGGCGCCTGCTGACCCAGGTGGATGTAGCCCAGCCCGACATCGGAGAGCGTCTGCAGGATGCGGGTGATCCGGGAGTGGGCCGAGAAGAACTCCAGCGCCTCGTTTACCGTCATGTCGAGCACGTCGGCGATCGAGCGGCCCCGGTAACGCACCTCCAGGGTCTCGGTGTTGTAGCGCCGCCCGCGGCACTGCTGGCAGGTGACGTAGAGATCGGGCAGGAAATGCATCTCGATCTTCTTGATGCCGTCGCCCCCGCACGACTCGCACCGCCCGCCCTTGACGTTGAAACTGAAGCGGCCGGGCCGGTACCCCCGGATCTCCGCCTCGGGCAGCGAGGCGAAGAGATCGCGGATGGGAGCGAAGAGGTTGGTATAGGTGGCGGGATTGGAGCGCGGGGTGCGTCCGATCGGGCTCTGGTCGATGTCGATGACCTTGTCGAGATGTTCGATCCCGTCGATCCCGGCGTGGGGGAGCGGATGCAGACCCGCCCCCTGCAGCTCGCGCGCCAGGGCCGGCCAGAGCGTCTCGGTCACGAGCGTGCTCTTGCCCGAACCCGACACCCCGGTCACCCCGATGAAGCGCCCTAGGGGGAAGACGACGTCGATGCCCTTCAGGTTGTTGCCGCGGGCGCCGCGCAGGGTGACCGCCTCACCGGTGCCGGCGCGGCGTTCGGCGGGCAGCGGTATCTCGAGCCGGCCGGCCAGGTACTGCCCGGTCAGGCTCCGGGTGACCCGGCGTACCTGTGCGGGGGAGCCCTGGGCCACGACCTCGCCGCCGTGTCGGCCCGCCCGGGGACCCAGGTCGACGATATGGTCGGCCCGTTCGATGGTCTCACGGTCGTGTTCGACCACGATGACGGTGTTGCCGAGATCGCGCAGGCGCTCCAGGGTCTCGAGCAGGCGGCGGTTGTCGCGCTGGTGCAGACCGATCGAGGGTTCGTCGAGGATGTAGAGCACGCCGACGAGCTGGGAACCGATCTGGGTGGCCAGGCGGATGCGCTGAGCTTCGCCCCCGGCCAGGGTCCCCGCCTGGCGGTCCAGGGTCAGGTACTCCAGCCCCACATTGACGAGAAAGCTCAGCCGCTCGCGCACCTCTTTCAGGATCGGCCGGGCGATGGTCGCATCGCGTTCGTCCAGCTCCAGGGCGGTGAAGAAATCCCGCGCCCCGCCGACCGGAAGGCGGCTGACCTGATGGATCCCGAGGCCGGCGATGGTGACCGCCTGGCTCTCGGGGCGCAGACGGCCGCCCCCGCAGGCCGGGCAGTCGATCCGGCTCATGTAGCGCTCCATGTGGGTGCGCACGTTGGTGCTCCTGGTCTGCCGGTAGAGGCGGTCCAGTTCGGGGATCACTCCGCGCCACTTCCCCTGGTACTGCCACGATCCCCGGCTCCCCTCCCAGACGAACCGGATGTCCCGGTCCTTGGCTGCCTGGATCTTGTCGAGCGGATCGTTC
>CAYSYY010000120.1:0-9252 GCA_964435265.1 uncultured Gemmatimonadota bacterium | reverse complement strand
CGGGAATACGATCTACATGGGTGGTTATGAGGACCGCTTCTACAAATACGATATCGGGAGTGATACCTGGACACAACTGACGGCCGACTCAGGAATCGCTTTCAGCGCGGTGGCCGTCATCGACGGTCTGATCTATGTCGCCGGTGGGGATGAATTTGGCAGTGGTGCCGTGGGTACTCTGCGTATCTTCAACCCGGTCTTGGAGACCTGGTCGTACGGGAGTTCCATGGCGGAAGCCCGAGAATATGCGGCGTATGGGGTGATCGACGACCGGATCTATGTGGCGGGGGGTACTGGTAACGGTGGAGATCTGACGACTGCTGAAGTCTATGACCCCGACACCGATACCTGGGAGTACATCAGTTCTCTCCTCAGTCCTGAAGGCACCACCATGGGCTGGACTCTGGGCAACCGGCTGTATATGGTCGGTAATGACACCCTCTGGGTCTATGACGCCCTGTCCGACACGTGGTCGTATGAGAGTGAAACCCCGCGTGATCGGGTTCTGCACGCCGTATCTGTCTTCGAGGGACGCGCCTATATCCTCGGCGGTTTCATTTCCAGTGGTCAGTGGCCCCTGGTCGATTCCTACGATCCGATCACCCGCTACCGCACGTTCCTGACCGACGGACAGCACATGCCCTTCACCTCGGTCTCCCTTACCGCCTCGAACATGGCCGACCCGTACGGGAACACCGCCGGGCCTCTTTCGACCGACTTCGTACCGAACGACACCAACGAGGATCCCGAAATCGCCCTCACGCCGATCGGCACCGAGGTGAGCGGAGAGGTGAGCATCGGGTACACCCTCACCGATCTGGAGGGGGACACGATCGACCTGAGCCCACGCTACTCCTCCGACGGCGGGTCCACCTGGCGGATGATGACGACCGCTTCCGACACCGCCGGGATCACTTCCGACGCTTACAGCGGTACGATCGTCTGGCAGTCGACGGTCGATGAACCGGGCAGCGACGTCTCGGACCTCCGGGTGCAGGTCGGCACGGCCGACAACGCTTTCGAAACCGGCGGCAGCGACGAAATCACCTTCCACCTCGACAACAACGCCGTTCCGGAGATCGCGATCACGGGCACGTCAACCTATGCCGGCGCCGACACTTCATGGACCGTCGGCTACGACCTGAGCGACACTGAATCCGATCCCCTGGCGATCGATGCCTCCTACAGCCTCACCGGCGGGGCGACCTGGGCTCCGGCCACGGTCGCGGGGGATACCGCCGGCATCACCCCGGCTGAGTACTCGGGCAGCCTGAAGTGGCTGGTCGGCCGCGACGTGCCCGTGCCCGGCGGCGATATGATCTTCCGGCTCCGGCCGCGCGACAACGACCCCGGGACCCCCGACAGCATCGACCTTCCCGACTGGAGCGACAGCACTCCACACATCACTCTCTCCACGCCTCAGTCCGGTGAACTGAGCGGGGAGGTGACGGTGGACTACCGGCTGGTGGACCTGGACGACTCCGCCGTGGATCTGACGGCCGAGTTCCACGACCCCGACGGCAGCTGGCAGACGGCCACCGTCACCGGCACCCTCACCGGCCTCACACCCGCCGCCTACACCGGCTCACTCACCTGGCACTCGGCCACCGACCTGGCCGGGGTGGATGACGAAACGGCCTGGTTCCGGATCACGCCGTCCGACGGCAGCGGCGGGGTGGCCGATACGCTCGTGGTGCCCATCGACAACAACGCCCCGCCGGTGATCAACCTGGGGGCGCCCGCCGGCGGTGTCCTGGCCCGGGATATCCCGCTCGAATTCACGCTGACCGATGCCGAGAACGACGTGCTCAGCCTCCACGGTTACTGGCGCAATGGATCGGGCGGGACGTGGCAGCCGATCACCTCGTTCGAACCTTCCACCGGCCTGCAGCCCGGCCCGTACCCCGATCAGGTCACCTGGCATTCCCTGGCCGATCTCGGCTACGCGCACTTCGACAGCATCCTGGTGATGCTGGTCCCGGCCGACCTCGACTCAGGTCAGGGCAACGACGGCGGCTGGTTCGAAGTCCGCAACTACGTCGGCGATTACACCGGCGACCTGCTGATCGGGGCGGCCGACTGGGCCGTTCTGACCGCGGCCTGGAACACCCAGGACACCTCCCACGACATCGGCCCGGCGACCGGCACCCTGCCCTGGCTCACCCCGACCTGCGACGGGCTCATCGACTTCGAGGACCTGGCCGTTTTCTCGATCATGTGGAATGAACTGGCTTCAGGCGGCGGAGAAGCCGCTCTCGCTGCCGCCAGGCAGAGCTTCGGTGGCCAGCCGGTGGCCCCCTCCGGCCGGCCGGGCCGGCCGGTGCCCGCGGATCACCCGGTGGTGCTGCGCAGCGTCGCCCCCGACGATGTCTGGGCGCAGGAAGACGACCGCGCCACCTACCGGGTCGAGGCCGTCGAGGTGTCCGGCCTGAGCGCGGCGCAGCTCATCCTGCAATACGATCCGGACCACTTCGCCTTCCTCGAGGTCCGGCCCGGCGACTTCCTGGGAGCGGCCTCAGGACGCGACCGGAGCCTGATCAGCCTGAAGAGAGTCGACCAGCAGGCCGGCATCATCGAGCTGCTCCTGGGCCGGATCCGGCCTGAGGATCCCGATGTGGACGGATCCGGCGTGCTCATGGAGGTTGAGTTCCGCGAACTCTCAACCGAGGATCACGCCTTCACTCTGGCTTGCGATCTCTATGACCGGTCGGCCGGACGGCTGGGAGCCGCCGTATACGAAGCGAACCTGCAGAGCATGCGCCGGCCCGATGAGTTCGTGCTGATGCAGAATTACCCCAATCCGTTCAACGGCGAGACGACCATCCGCTTCGCCCTGCCGAAGCAGGAGCGGATCCGGCTCGTCATCTACAACGTGCGCGCCCAGGTCGTGCGCACCCTTCTGGACGAGGAGATGGAGCCGGGGTACCACCGTGTCCGCTGGGACGGCCGGGGCGAAGACGGACGCCAGGTCGCCTCGGGGATCTATATCTACCTGCTCCAGACCGGCTCCAACCGCCAGTCGCGCAAACTCACGATCATCAAATAGGGTTCACCCCCCCAGCGGCCGATAGCGGTAGACCAGCGCGGCCAGATACCCCCCCATCAACCCCAGGGCGGGACGGTAGATCTCGAGCCAGTAGGTCCCGTTCAGGTATACGTAAGAGCCCGCGAAGAGGAAGAGCAGCAGGAAGATGGCGGTATAGACGCTGCCGCGCACGACCCGGAAGAGGAGCGCCACATACCCCCCCAGCAGTCCGAACAGGGCCGTGAGCACGAAACCGAGACCGTCCCCCATGGCCCGGCCGTAGTCGCCCCGGATGAGGTTGGCGAAGAGGGTGGCATGCACCCCCGAGCCGGGCAGGGTCCCGGTCGGGATCGTATGTTCGTCGCCGAGCCCCGAGGCGGTGGCACCGATGATGGAAACGTCCCCCTCGAAGTATCTCTCCGGCTGACCGACACGTTCCTCCAGCACATCGTAGAACGAAATGGTGCGGAAGGGAGCGTCCTCGAGCGAGGGGTACCATCTGATCAACAGGTTACCGCCGGTATCGATCGGGAACCGGTACGGACCGGCGAACAACGCCTTCCCCGGTTCGATCCGCAGTTTCGTTCCTTCGACGCCCATGAGATCGAGGAAGAGTCGGAAGGCCGCGGTGGGGATCACCCGGTCGCCGCACCTGACCAGGAGCGGCTGCCGCCGCACGACCCCGTCGGGATCGGGGTAGAGGTTGGCCAGGCCGATCCCGCGGCCGGCCCGGCCCAGGCTCTCGATCGGGCTCTGCAGCACATTGCCCGGCCGCCGGTCGGGCAGGGTTTCCGCTCCCGGGATCGCAGCCACCGGGAACGAGGCCAACTCGACCAGGGGCAGATGCTCCAGGCTGTCGATGGTGGAGGCGAAGACAAAACCCTCCCGCCCGACAATGGCGCTCATGCAGTACCCCACTCCGTTCTCCGCCAGCGCCCGCGCCAGCGCCTCGTCGCCTTCAGGACCCGGTTCGGGATCGAAGAAGAGCAGGTCGAAGAGGACCGCGGCACTGCCCCAGCGGGTGAGTTTCTCGAGTATCCCGGCATACCGGCTCCGCGGCCAGCGGGCGTAACGGCGGCCGTATTTGAGCATGCTCCGGTCGTCGATGGTGATGAGGTTCAGCCCGGTATCGAGATCGTACGGCGGGGTGAGGGTGCGGGCGACCGTCACCCGGGAATCGTACAGGCGTCCCTCGAAACCGGCGAAGACCTTCGGCAGCATGAGATAGGTGAGCGCGGCCACGAGAACCCCCGTCACGGCCCCGGTGAGGATGGTGCGCCTCCGGCGCAGGGTCCGGTGGAGCCGCCGGCGATCCATCACTTCATCGGGGACTCCCACCCGGGCGGGGAGCTGGGTGCCGGTGAGCAGACCGAGCTGGGTCTGGATCTCGATCAGGTCGGCCGCTACTTCGCCGGCACTCTGGTACCGCTCGGCGGGATCCTTGTGCAGGAGTTTGAGGATCACCGCCTCCAGCCGCCGGGGCAGGTCGGGGCGGATGCGACCCGGCTGTTCGGGAGTGTCGTTCAGAACCGCGTAGACGTAGCCCTGCAGGCTGTCCTTACGGAAGGGTGGGCGGCCGGTCAACATCTCATACAGGGTGATCCCGAACGAGAAGAGGTCGCTCCGGGCGTCCACCACGCCCCCGACCACCTGTTCGGGGCTCTGGTAGCCGGTCGAGCCGACGATCGCATCTCCGGCCTCACGGGTCGATTCGGCCTGGAGCAGGGCCAGTCCGAAGTCGGTGATCTTCACCCACCCACGGGCGTCGAGCATCAGGTTGGCGGGCTTGATGTCGCGGTGGATGACCCGGCGGTTGTGCGCCTCGGCCAGTCCCTCGGCGGTCTGACGGGCCCAGTCGAGGGCTTCCTCCAGGGGCAGGCCGTCCGGATCAACCGCCCTCAGGCGGTCGGCGATGGAGCCGGAATCGACGTATTCCATGACGATGAGGACACGGTCGTCGACCTCGGCGATCTCGAAGACCTGGGCGACGTTGGGATGATTGATATGCGCCGCCGCCCGCGCTTCGGCTATCAGCCGTGACCGTCGCCGCTCATCCAGTTCCTCGAGCAGAGGGGGAGTCTTCATAGCGACGAGACGGCCCAGTTCCAGATCCTCGGCCAGCCATACCACGCCCAGACCGCCCGCCCCGAGCTTGTCGGTGATCCGGTAGTGGCCTATCTGGCTGCCGATCATCCGGGGCTGTCTCCTGCGGTCGGGTCGGCCCGGTCAGCGATAGTGCCGCACGGGAACCGGGCGGATCAGGAACGGTACCAGCGAAATGGTATCCGCCCCGAACCCATAAATCAAAAGATGAACTTCCGGAGTCCGGGGCCGAGAACCGATCTCGGGCCCTTGTGACAAGAATGCAACACGCGATGTGATCCGAGAACGGCAGTTTCCATGACAGAGGTGCAACCGGCATCTCCCACCACCCCTGTGATCACCGCCCAATCCCCTGCCGGACAGACAATTACAGATTCCCTGTCCCGATCCGGCGGGATGGCATACGGCTTGCGCATACAGAAAAGCGACAGCAGCACGGTCAGGAACCCTGATCACACATGATCAGGAGGTGGCAGCCATGAAATGGATCATTCTGTTACTCATCGGCACCGGCCTGTCAGCCGGTTGTGCCCATAACTACCGCATCGGACATAACGGGATCCGCGACCTGCCCTGGTCGGTCCGCAGCGAGATGCCGCGGGAGGGTACGGTCCTGCACATTATCGAAACGGATGGCACCGAGCATCTGGTGCGCTCAGCCGCAGCGGGCAGCGACACCCTGTACTTCGCCCATCACCTGGCCTCATTCCCTACCCCCCGGCTGGAGGTGGAACCTCTTTCCGCGGATTGCTATGGCAGGTTCACCGACGGCGATCGGGGCGCCATTCCCCTGCGGGATATCGCTGTGATCCGGTTCCGGAGCCGGCGCCGGGGCTTCGGGAAGATGTACGCCGCAGGATTTCTGCTCGGCGGCTGTTCGGCTTTCGTCACCGACTGGGAAGCAGCCCTCCTGATCGCTCCGGTGACCGGAGTCGTCGTCGCGGCCTTCGTTCCGGCCTCCAGCCTGGTCGAGATCGAACTGCGGCACGACGGAGCAGGCACGACCCCGGTTCCGCCGGAATGAACCGGGATCGTGCCCGGAGAGAGACTATCGATGCCGGCCGGTCGATACTTACGGATCGATCAGCTCGCAGGTGATCTGCACCGACGCGTTCAACTCGATCTGCCCGGGGCTGCTGATCGAACCCAGAGCCAGGAACATATCCGGGGTAGGGAGCTGCGTGGCCGCCACATCGCGCTGCGTCTGAGACCGGATATACGGAGACAGCGATCCTTCACCATCGCTCATGACCAGGATCCTGCCCAGTCTCAATCCTGAGGCGCGGGCCAGGCGGTCTGCCTTTTCCAGAGCATTGCGGAGCGCGCGTTCGTGAAGAACAAGCTGGACACTGTCCTTCTTCGAGGTCATGAACTGCACTCCCCCGATTCCCGTGGCGCCGGCATCGAAGGCCCGCTGCAGCACATACTCCCATGCTTCGATATCCTTGAGCGTGATCTCGATGGTCTGGGTGTATTGGTGCCTGGTCTTCCCCCGGTCGAAAATCCAGTCCTCGCCGAGCTGCAGGCGATCGGTTTTGATATTCTCCGCAGGCACGCCCAATTCGGCCAGAATCTCCAGCACCGAGCGTACACGACGATCGTGGTCCGCTTTGGTATCGAGTGCGGTCGAGTCGCGGCCCGAGACTTCGATCTTGAACTGTACGATATCGGGATCGACCATCATGCTGGCACGGCCGGTGGCGGTGATCGTCGCCCCGTCGGATTGCCCGTTGACTATCCTGCCGGGAAGGCCGGTGAGGAGAGCAGAGACAATCAGGAGCGATAGCAGATGAGGAGATGATATCCGTTTCATCTGAGGACCTTCCTATAGTGCTCGGCCCTCCTTCACTCACTGCTCACCGGTAGGACGCAGAACTCACGTCACCGGTTCACGGGCGATTCACACAGGCTCCAAGATCACCGAACGACAGAGCCATTGCTTCGTCATCAATCTGGAGAAGCTAGATCTTCTCCGGCGGTTCCAGCTCCCCCTTGCGGATCCTGGACCAGGTCCACCAGTCGCGCAGTTCCGCCGGCAGATCAGGATCGCGCGCCTGCGCGATCGCACTGTTGAAGACATCGAGGACACAGGGATCCTGGCGTTCACCGTGCAGGTTGCAGAGCCGGTTATAGAGTTCCTCCCCGTCCTGCCGGGCCAGTTCCTCCACCCTCGTGATCCCCAGCTCATGCAGATCCCCGAGGATCGATTTCCCGACTCCGCGCAGATCGATCAGCTGCCGCTCTGCCGGTTCTTTCTCGCGAATAGACTTACTGCCCATATTGTCCTCCATCATGTGCGATGCAATTCCACCTCAGAAGGATATCGTACCGCATGAGCGAATAAAAGGCGAAATCACAATAAATTGGGCCGCCCCTTAGAGCTCCGCGAGCAGACCCTTCGTTTCCTCCGCGCGTTCATGATCGGGGCGGGTCGCGAGGATGTGCCGGTATACCGTGGCGGCTCGGTCGGGGCGGCCGGCTTCGGTCCAGAGCCGTCCCAGCTCGAGAGCGGCGTCCATCCAGGTATCATCGGGCAGCCCGGGAACTTTCAGGAGGCGGTTCAGTTCCTCTCTGAGCCGTTCAGTATCCGGCAGGTGGGTACATACGATCTCGACCACCTGCAGGCTTCCCAGTCGGCTGGAGCCTCCAGATGCCTCAGCGAGAACCACTCGAGCGCTTCTTCGTACTTCCCCTGTTTCAGTAGACCCTGGCCCGCCCCGTGCCCCTGCAGAGCGGTCGCGGCCCGGCCGGAGGAGAGAACCGCGGTGCTCAATCCCAGGAGCCGGTCGAGCATCCGGGCGGCGAGCCGGCCGAGAAACGGGGCACCAATGGCCGAGGCGTAGGCGACCGGCACCAGCCAGCGGGGGATGAGGTGATAGAGGTGAAGGGCGGCGGCCCCGAGCAGCCATCCCACGGTGGTGAAGAACATGACCGAGAAGCCGGCGATCTGAGCCTGCAGATCCCGGTCCCGCGGTTTTCTTTTTCGGGCGGCTGTCAATTCGATCCCTCATACGATCCGCCGCCGGCTCGGGGGGCGCAACCGGTCGGCTGTTCTTCAGATGAGCGTCGGTCTTTCCACAGGACGTAATCCATTGCTGGACACAGAATGACGACGGAGCATGTTCACTGGCCATCCGGGCTCCGGCCATCAGGATGATCGTCGGGGAATACACCCGCTCGGTGAAAGGGAGTGTTATGGCAACCGCTTCTGCCACTCATCTCTATCCTATGTTACTTCATCATGATGGCGCGAGAGACAAACCGAAATATGATGAGTGAGCGCGAGGAGAGGGAGCGGTATACTGATATCCTGAATCAGCTGTCCGTGGCAGGCGTTGAACACGGTTCTCGACCGACGGTGGCTCGGAATAGTGATGCCACGGGCAGGTGTTCCGAATGACTGTCGAGAGAGGTGAAACGGTCATGGAAAAACCTTTCAACTCTTTCACGATGGCCCAAAGCCAGTTCGACAAGATTGCGGACATTCTCGATCTGGATAACGGCACTCGGGATCTGCTGCGGGATTCGATGAGAGAGATCCGGTTCCGTATGCCGATCCGGATGGATGATGGAAGCATCCGTGTCTTTCAGGGATTCCGGATCCTGCACAATAATGCACGGGGCCCGGGAAAAGGCGGTGTCCGCTTCCATCCGGATGTAACGATAGACACTCTGCGCGCCCTCGCCATGTGGATGACCTGGAAGAGCGCGTTGATGGACTTACCCCTGGGGGGAGCCGCCGGAGGAGTCATCTGTGATCCCCACAACCTGAGCATGCGGGAACAGGAGCATATTTCCCGCGGCTGGGTGCACAGGCTGTTCCTGGAACTGGGTCCCAACATCGACGTACCCGCGCCGGAGGTCATGACCTACGCCCAGAACATGCTGTGGATGCTGGATGAGTACGAATCGATCGTGGGGGAGAAGCAGCCGGGTTTCATCACGGGCAAGCCGGTGGGCATGGGAGGATCGCTCGGGCGGCGTGAATCGGCGGGATACGGCATGGTATTCGTCCTGCGTGAAGCCATGAAAGAGCTGAACATAGATGTTGCGGATACGACCGTCAGCATCCAGGGATTCGGCAATGTGGCCCAGTATCTGACCCGCCTCTATCACCAGATGGG
>CAYSYY010000119.1:0-9288 GCA_964435265.1 uncultured Gemmatimonadota bacterium | reverse complement strand
ACCGTCACGCTGACATAGGAACCCGGTTCGACGTAGGGGTGGGTGCGTTTATACATCGCATCGAGCTCGGTCACCCTGGTCGCGATCGTCAGATCCCCTCCCTCGGGCATCGCGTCGCGGGCGTTGACTGCCAGGTTTACCAGGATCTGCTCGAGCTGGGTGGGATCGAAGATCACGGTGGCCGGTTCGGGGGAGAGATCGAAGACCGGATTGACGTCCTCGCCCAGGAGACGTTCGAGCATGGGCTGCAGACCTTCCAGGATCTCGTTGATGTCGAGACTGCGCGGCGAGGTGATCTGCCGGCGGCTGAAGGCCAGCAGCCGCCGGGTGAGGTCCTCGGCGTGGGCGGCGGCTTTGAGGATCGTCTGCAGGCGCTCGCCGAGAGGATCCCCTTCCTTGAGCCGCATGATCCCGAGCTGGGCGTTCCCCGAGATGACGGTCAGGACATTATTGAAATCATGGGCGATCCCGCCGGCCAGGCGCCCCACCGCCTCCATCTTCTGCGACTGGAAGAGCTGGCGCTCCAGGAGCTTGCGCTCGGTCAGGTCGAAGAAGGTCCAGACCTGGGCGCGGACGGTTCCGTCTTCCTCGGGGACCGGGGTCACACTGAGGTTGATCCAGGTCAGTCCACCGTCGGGGTGCTGGAGGCCCGTCACCAGGTTTTTCAGCGGGGCGCGGGCCCCGCTCACCCTGGTGCAGGGGTGCTCCTCGGGCGGCAGCGGCACTTCATCCTCATCGAGGAGAACCCACAGCGGCTGGCTGTACCCGTTGCCGTCACCCCGTTTCTCGAGCCGCAGGATCTCTTCGGCCGCCCGGTTGGCCCGCTGGAAGCTGCCGTCGGGGGAGACCCAGGCCACTCCTTCCACCATCGTCTCGAAAAGAGTGCGCAGGCTGGTTTCGCTTTCGCGCAGGGCTTCCTCGGCCCGCCGCAGGTCGGTGATCTCGAGGGTGGTCTCGACCACCCCGGTGACGGTCCCATCGTCGGAGCGCACGGGGGAACCCTGGACGAGCCAGATCCGGCCGTCGGCGCTGACCATCTCGCCCCGGGCCGGTTCCCCGGTCCGGATGGCCCGCAGGACCGGACATCCCTCGCAGGGTGTCTCCCGTCCGTGCCAGATCTCGTAGCAGTGCCGGCCGATGAGCTGTTCCGGGGGCAGCTCCACCGAAGCCCCGGCCGCCTGGTTGGCCCAGGCCAGCCTCAGATCGAGATCCTGGAAAGTGATGAGCTCGCTGACCGAGTTCAGGATCATGGCCCGCTCGTGCTCCGATTTCCTCAGGCGCACCTCGGTTTCGCGGCGCGAGGAAAGATCGCGCAGGATGATCAGATCGGCGGGTTCGCCGTCGTAGGTGATGCGGCCGGCGTTGATCTCGACCGGAACGCGGGTGAGGTCACGGCGCAGGATCTCGATCTCGAACACCGCCTCGACATCCTCACCGGCCATCCGCCGCCGGTAGCGGTCCAGGAGGATGTCGCGGTGTTCCGGCGGGATGGCGTCGGGGAAGGATCTCCCGGGCAACGCATCGACATCGAACCCCGTCAATTCTGCGGCCCGGCGGTTGGCGAAGGCGATCGTGTCGCCCTGCAGGATGACGATACCGTCGTTGGCCCGCTCCACCAGGTTGCGGTACTTCTCCTCGCTGGCCTGTACCGCCGCCGCCGCCGCCTTCTGGGCGGAGATGTCACTCAGGATCCCGAGGGTGCCCTCCTGTCCACGGAAGTTCACCCGGACGGTGCTGGCGAAAACCTCGATCCTCCGACCGTCTTTGGTAAGGGCGGTGAACTCATATCCGGTGGGGATCTTCTCCCCCCGGGCGTAGCTCTCGGCCCGGGCGACGATCAGGGGCCGGCTCTCCGGCGCCACCAGGTCCATGAAGTCGAACTCGGGGGAGTTGGCCTCTTCCCGGGTGACCCCGAGTATCTCCTCGAAGCGGTGGTTGATGAGCGGGAACTGCTTGCCGACCAGCAGGTAGATGGCGGCCTGACTCCACTCCAGGATCAGCTGGAGGATCTCGGGAGCGTCCCCGGGCTCGAGCCGGATGGGTGTTTCGGGACCGGCGAAGAGATCGGTGGACTCAGCGTCGTTCATGACAGCTCCATCCTACTCGACCCGATGGATGCTGTCGAGTAGGGTGCCGTCGACCCAGGTCACCACCGAGACGATCTCCCCGCCCGGTTCGGGTTTCTGCGGCTCACCGCAGATCCGGACCAGCTCCTCGCGGAGCTCATCGATCTCACGGATGGGGAGGCGGGAACCGCGCACCGCTGAGCGCAGGTCCTCGCGGCGGGGATTGATGGCGATGCCTCGTTCGGTCACCACCACGTCGACGAGTTCGGCGGGGCCGCACAGCGTCGTCACCTCGTCCACGATCACCGGGATGCGATCCCGCACCGCGGGTATGGCCAGGATGGTGCAGCCGGCGAAGAGGCAGTTCTGCCAGCCGCCGATGCCGTGCAGAAGCCGCCCGTCGCTGTGGGTGACCACGTTGGCGTTGAAGTGCACGTCCACCTCGGTGGCGCCCAGCACGACCACGTCCACCAGCGAAGCGAAGTTCCCCTTGCCGTGGTAGTTGTACGAGGTGAAGGGGCTGGTCATGACGTGACCGGGATTGCGTCCCATGCTCGCGACCGCTTCCAGATCGAAGGTCTGGCCGTCGAGCAGGTAGTCGGTCAGCCCCTCCTCGAGCATCTCCACCAGGTAACGGGTGGTGCCGCCGCGCACGAAACGCGCCTTCACTCCGGCCGCCTTCATGAGTTCCTTCAGGTACAGGGCGAAGGCCAGGGCGGTTCCCCCGGCGCCCGCCTGGAAACTGAATCCGTCGCGCATGATGCCCGCCTCGGCCACGAACCGGGCGACGTACTCGGCGATGAGCAGGCGGTCGGGACTGCGGGTGATCTCGGTCGTGCCCGAGACGATCCTGGAGGCATCGCCGAGGCTGTCGACTTCGACCACACAGTCCACGTCGTTGCCCTGGATCTGCCACGGTACGGCGGGGAAGGGTACCAGGTGATCGGTCACCACGATGACCCGGTCGGCGTAGCGCGAGTCGGCCAGGGCGAAGCCCAGCCCCCCGGTCGCCGAGGGACCGGTGAGCCCGTGGGCGTTACCGAAGGCATCGGCGGTCGGGGCCGCGATCACGGCGATATCGATGTGCACGTCGCCGTCCTGGATCGCCTGCCAGCGCCCGCCGTGGGAGCGCAGGACGTGGGTTCCCCGCATCCGGCCGTGGGAGCAGTAATCTCCGAGAGGACCGTTCATGCTCCCCTCGATATGATGGATCACCCCGGATTCGAGATGCGCGATGAGCGGGGCGTGGCAGGGGAACGAGGCCGAGGGGAACCACATCAGATCCTTCACCCCCAGCCCGGCGGCGGCCGCGAAGAGCTCGCTGGCCACCGTATCGCCTTCGCGCAGGTGATGATGGGTGCTCACCGTCATGGAGTCGGCGAGCCCGCAGGCTTCCAGGGCCGCGGCCAGATCGGGAACCCGCTTGTCGCCGTCGGCGGCGTAGTCGGCGCAGGAGCGGATCGGGGGGGCGGCCCTGCGGCCGTCGGGGCGGTGGACGCCCACACCGGGGAACGGTACCTGCGGCCGGCCGTTGACGCTCTCGGGGACGATCCGGCCCAGGGCGTTGGCGAGGCGTGCGATTCCGCTCTCCGGCATCGTCAGTTCCCTCCTTCTTCGTAGCCGGCGCGCTCCCGCCAGTCGGCGGCGAGCAGATCGAGGGCGACGGCCTCCTCGACGATGCGCCGGGCGCGTTCCACCACCGGCGGGTCGATCATCTTGCTCCCCAGCGCCACTACCCCTTCCCCCCGCGCCCGGGCCTCCTCATACGCCCGGGCGATCCGGACCGCCTTCTCGATCTCGGCCGGACCCGGTGCGAACGCTTCGTGCACCACAGCGATCTGGCGGGGATGGATGCACCCCTTGCCGGTGAAGCCCAGGGCGCGGGCTTCGGCCGCGCTCGCCCGCAGCCCCTCGGTGTCGGCCACGTCACTCCAGACCGTGTCGATGGCCGGAACCCTCGCCGCCCGGGCGGCGTTGACGACCTGCGAACGGGCCCAGAACGATTCCCGCCCCTCCGGGGTACGTTCCACCCCCAGATCCGCGGTGTAATCCTCCAGGCCGATGGTGAGGGCCGCCACCCGGGGATCGGCTGCGGCGATCTCCCAGGCGAACCAGGCTCCCCGGGCGCTCTCGATGATCGGCAGGAGCAGGGGAGGGGAGATTCCAGCCGCCGCGGCCAGCTCGGCGGTGCGGGCCGCCACCTCCCGGACCTGATCGGGCGCCTCCACCTTCGGGATCAGGATCATCTCGGGAGCCTGCGGGACGATGGCCTCCAGGTCGGCCAGCCCCAGGGGGAGCTGGTTGATCCGGACCATGACCTCACAGGCCCCGAAGTCGTGGGCGCGGACGGCGTTGCGCACCAGGTACCGGGCCTCGTCCTTGCGTTCGGGGGCGACCGAGTCCTCCAGGTCGAGGATGATGCCGTCGGGGGCGTGCAGGCCGGCGTTGAGCATGAACTTCGGGGTGTTCCCGGGCAGGTAGAGACGGGAGCGGCGCAGGCGGTCCCGCTGCGGCGGCCGCGGCTCGCGGATCGGCACCGGGAGGAAGGGTTCACCGGAGCCCGCGCCGGCAGCCCGGACGGCCGCCTCGAGCCGGGCCGCGATGACCCAGGGCAGGGCTCCGCTGTCCTCGATCCGGACGGTGGCCCCCGGTACGCCGAGGACCGCACAGCCTTCTTCGATCAGCGCCCGGATGCTCTCGCCGTAGAAAACCTCCACCCGGCTGGTGAGTTCCACTGCCGGCCCGGTGCCCGGTTCGACGCTGATCCAGCAGTCGGAGCGGACCTCGGGTCCGCGGTTGCCGGCTTCGCCGGTACCCTGTGCCCTCCGGTTCATCCTGTCCTCTCACTCTCTGCGGCCAGGCGTGCCCGCACCGCGTTCAGGAGTCCCCCGGCCTCGCGGATCTGCAGCAGCAGGGGGGGGAGCGGGGGCACTCCGAAGACTGATCCGCCCACGGTCACCGATCCGGCCGCGGGATCGATGACGATCTCGTCGCCCCCCCGCCAGGCCGCGACGGCTTCCGGCGACTCGATCAGCACGAGGCCCTGGTTGATGGCGGCGCGGTAGAAGATACGTGCGAACGAGACGGCGATGAGGCCGGCGATCCCGGCCGCCCGCAGACCGAGAGCCGGCTGCTCGCGGCTCGATCCGCAGCCGAAGTTCCGGCCGGCCACGATGACATCGCCGGGACGCACCCCGTCGGCGAAGGCGGGATCGAGATCCTCGAGCAGATGCGGCCGGATCTCTTCGGCGGTGGCGCAGGAGTAGGTGTACTTGCCCGGGAAGAGCAGGTCGGTGTTCACGTCGTCGCCGTAGCGCCAGACCGTCATGGGGCACCTTCCTCCAGATCGGTACCGGCTGGTCGCGGGGTGATCTCCCGCGGATCGGTGATGACCCCGGTCAGGGCGGCGGCCGCCGCGGTGGTGGGGCCGGCCAGCCAGATCTCGGCCTCGGGCGTGCCCATGCGGCCCCGGAAGTTGCGGTTGGCGGTGGAGAGGCAGACCTCGCCGGGCGCCGGGACGCCCAGGTGGGCGCCGAGGCACGGCCCGCAGCCCGGGGGCAGCACGGTAGCACCGGCGGCGGCCAGGTCGGCCAGGGTCCCGTCACGGGCGGCCGCTTCGTAGATCCGCCGGCTGGCGGGCAGGACGAGGAGGCGCACTCCGGGCGCGATCCGGCGCCCGGTGAGCAGGGCGGCGGCGGCGTGCAGGTCGGGGAGCCGCCCGTTGGTGCAGGTGCCGAGCAGGACCTGATCGACCCGGGTCCCGGCGGCCTCGCCGACCGCGACCACATCGTCCACCCGGCCCGGCCGGGCCACCACCGGGACCAGAGCGGCGAGGTCGACTTCATGCCGGCTCTCGAAGCGGGCGTCGGGATCGGACCAGAGCGCGCCGTCGGCCGCCGGAGCCGGCGGGGTGGCGGCAAGGTATGCCCGGGTGGCGGCGTCGACCGGGAAGACCGCGATCTTCGCCCCCATCTCGATGCCCATGTTGGCCACCGTGATCCGGTCGGGCACGCTCAGGGCGGCGACCGCTCCGGAGAACTCGACCGCCCGGTAAGCGGCGCCGTCGGCACCCAGCCGGCCGATGACGGTGAGGATGAGATCCTTGGCGGTGACCGCCGGAGGGAGTTCGCCCGACAGGACGATGGCGATGGTGGGCGGGACCTTCAGCCAGGTCTCCCCGGTCAGCAGCAGGGCGGCCGCCTCGGTACGGTCGATGCCGGTGGCGAAGGCGTTGACGGCGCCGTAGGAGCAGGTATGGGAATCGGATCCGACGATGATGTCGCCCGGGGCGGCCAGGCCTTCTTCCAGAACGACCTGGTGGCAGATCCCGGCGCCGACGTCGTGGAAGTGCTCGATCCCGAACCGCTCCACGAAGGTCCGGATCTTCTGATGGTTCCCGGCCGAGGCGGTATCCCGGGCCGGGGCGACGTGATCGAGAACGATGACCGGCTGGGAGCGCTCGGCCACCCCGTAGCGGTCCAGTTCCTCGCCGATCTTGGCGATGATCGCGGCCGTGTTGTCGTGCATCAGGAGCCGGCGTGGGCGCACCGTGACGATCTCGCCGTCGGTGACCGTCTCCCGCCCCGCCGCCCGGGCCAGGACCTTCTGTGCGAACGTGCTGTGCATGACCGGCTCGTTCCTGTTCAGCGGGGGCCGAGCAGGCCGCCGCGCCGGTAGATGCGGAGCTGGACCGGCGACATCGGGGTTACCGTGAAGCGGGCTCCGTCGCTCTCCCGCTCCACCATACCCTCTTCCAGGTCCACCCGCACGCGGTCGCCGTCGGCGACCTGACCGATGAGATCGCCGTGGAGCAGGGGGAAGCCGCTGTTGACGGCGTTCCGCTCGTAGATGGCCCCGAAGCTGACCCCGATGATGGCCCCGAGTCCGAGGGCGCGGAAGCAGTCCACGGCCTGCTGCCGGCTGCTCCCGGCGCCGAAGTTGGGACCGACCACCAGGATGTCGCCGGGGCGCGCCCGCTGCGGGAAATCCTCCCACCCCGGCACGTTCCCGAGGGCGTAGCGTCCCATCTCCGCCCGGTCCACCACCGCCAGGTGACGGTTGTGGTAGATCATATCGGTGTCCACCGATTCGGCCGCCAGTACCCAGATCCGGCCTTCGATCACGAGCGGTGGTTCGCCGGCCGGAGCATCAGCCCGTCCGGAGGCATCGGCGGTTGGCTCGGGATCGCCCGGCGCTGCGGGATCCGCCGCTCCGGCAGCCGGCGCGGGATGATCCGGTGCTCCTGCGCTCCCGGCGGCGAGTGTGGCCGGGATCGGGCCCGGCCGCGCGGCGAGCGTTTCGTCGAGACGGTCGGCGCGGGTGATGAATCCGGCTGCGGCGGAGGCGGCGGCGGTGGCCGGCGAGGCCAGCCAGACCTCGCCCAGTCCCTGC
This sequence comes from uncultured Gemmatimonadota bacterium, assembly GCA_964435265.1. Lineage (GTDB taxonomy): Bacteria > Blakebacterota > Blakebacteria > Blakebacterales > Blakebacteraceae > CAYSYY01. The sequence goes on along the minus strand of CAYSYY010000119.1, from coordinate 1,831 downwards.
TTGCCGGGGAAATTGCGGTTGCCGGTCGAGAGCGTCACCTCCCCCGGCCCGGTCTGCCCGACCTGCCCCGCCGCGCAGCCGGCGCAGCCGGCGTTGCTCAGCAGCGTGCCGGCGGACTTGAGATCGTGCACGATCCCGGCCTCGAGCGCCTCGCGCCAGACCCGGTCGGTGGCCGGGACCACCTTCACCACCACCCCTGTGGCCGGGGGATGGTCGCGCAGTATCCCGGCCGCCGCGGCCAGGTCGGTGAGGCGTCCGTTGGTGCACGATCCGATGAAGATAGAACCGATCGGCTGCCCCGCCACCGCGGCGACCTCGACCACGTCCTCGGGGTGCCCGGGGCGGCTGATGAGGGGTTCCAGCCCGTCGACGTCGACCACCACCTCTTCGAGCCAGGCGGCGTCGGGATCGGGATGCGGCCAGACCGCGTCGCTCCCCGTCCAGGCGGCGAGTTCCTCTTCGGCTCCGCGGGAGGGAAAGGGGAAGAGGATGATGGCTCCCATCTCGGTCGCCATCGAGGCCAGGGTGATGCGGCCGGCCAGGTCGAGGGCGTCGACCGCGGGGCCGGAGACCTCGGCGGCCCGGCCGAGCAGGCCGCGGGCGCCGAAATGTCGCAGCAGCGCCAGGGTGAGGTCCTTGGCGGTGGCCGCGGCCGAAGGCTTGCCCGCGAGGATGATCCGTACCGTCGGGGGGACCCGGAACCAGACCGAACCGTGGGCGAAGGCGTGGGCGATGTCCACGTCGCCCATCCCCTGACCGAAGGCGCCCACCGCGCCGAGGATGTTGGCGTGGGAGTCGGTCGAGACAAACGTCATCCCCGGCCGCACCAGCCCCTCTTCGATCACCAGGTGGGTGCCGATGCCCCGGTCGATGTCGTACACCGCGATCCCCGTGCGGCGCGCGAAATCGCGGCAGCGCTGCTGGTTGGCCGCGTACCCCTGATCGGAGCCGGTGGGATTGCAGTCGAAGGTGAAGAGAGTGCGGGCCGGATCGGTCACCCCCAGACCGTGGGTCTCGAGGTTGGCCACCACGCTGGCGCCGCCGAAATCGCGGGCGGCCCGCAGGTCGATCGCCAGCTCAACCATCGCCTCCGGCGCCACCGGGTCGCCGGTGTGGGCGGCGATGATCTTCTCGATCACGGTGCGGCCCACTTCTTCAATCCTCGATCAGGGTGCCGGCGGCGCGGGCGGTGAGGGGATCGAAGGTGGCGAAGTCGGCCTGGTGGATGAGGATCGTTTCCACCGTCTTCGGCCGGCCCTCCCCCTCTTTCGAATGGCAGGCGATGATGTTCTGCACTTCGAGCGGCAGGCCGGCACGGGCGGCGATGACGGCGCCGCTGATCGGATGGCGCAGGCAGCGCCCGGCGCGGCTCTTGTGATAGCCGCCGCGGCCGTCGGGCTCGATCTCGAGCAGCTTGCCCACGTCGTGCAGCAGCCCGCCGGCGATGAGGCGGTCGCGGTCGAGACGGTAGGGGAGGGTGTCGTATGAGGCGATCTGGGCCTCGGCCAGGCCGAGAGCGCCCCGGGTCACGGCCAGGGTATGTTCGATGAAACCGATGCCCTCCGCATCGGTGAGCAGGGTGAAGGGCATCCGGCGGACCGGCTCGAGATCGTCCCAGCCGCCTTCGGCGCAGGCCAGTACCCAGGCCTCCACCACCCCCGTCTGCAGCTCCCCGTCGGCGATCTCGTCGAGCAGGGGAGCGAAGAGCGCCCTGATCTCCTCAGCCCCGATCATTTCACACCTCCTGGTCGGGATGGATCGCGTCCGGCTCCAGCGCGGCGATGATGGCGTCGGTCATCTCCCGGGTCGTGGCCGCTCCCCGGGCGACGGC
>CAYSYY010000118.1:0-9315 GCA_964435265.1 uncultured Gemmatimonadota bacterium | reverse complement strand
GGTCAGGTTGAAGAGGCCGTCGTTGTCGTTCTCGGTGATGCCGATCCGGTAGGTCGTCCCCTTCAGCCGTACCTCACCCACCCGGGCGAAGTTGCGCGCGAAGAGCACTCCGCGCTGGGTCGGATCTTCCCCGTTGAACCGGTAGAACAGGAAGCCCAACTCGCTTTCCGTGACAGTGCCGTTGTGGTCGAAGGGTACCGAGATGTTCAGATACGACATGTTGTTGCGCTCGGAATACCGCTGCCACCGGCCGTCGCCGTCGTCGGTCAGGTCTTCGTTATTATTGGCGTCGAGCCAGAACCGGGCCTCCCCCCCTTCCGGCTCGTCCAGGGCGTAGATGAAGACGTTGTCCCCGCCGCTGCCGAAGGTGAAGGAGCCGTACCATGGGGTGCCCGCATAGGCCGGTTCGGCCGTGAGGGCCTCGACCGGTGCGGTTCCCTGCGGGCTGGCCGGGCTGCGCATGGGCATGTAATAGGCAGCGGCGTTCTGGTACCCCTCCACAATCTCGAGCGGGCCGGATTGGTATCGGCCGGAGCAGGCGCCCAGGAACATGATGAGGACGACGGTAAGGATCGGCAGGTACGGGCGTTCCCGATGCAGCATGGGTGGCATAGGCTTCGGCTCCTATCGTGCGGGCGGCGGGTCGAACCTGTAGGGTAGTCTTTCCGGCTGTCCCGTCACAAGACAATAGGTGCTCCGGGACCGCGGACCGGCAGGGATAAAGCGCCTGCGGAAGGGAGTTGGCGGTTGCGGCGGCCATAGTGTAGCATCGCCGCATGGAACGCGTCTATATCGCCTCGTTCGAGTCCCCCTACGGCCGCCTCTGGGGGCTGCGCACCCCGAAGGGGATGGCCACCCTGCTGTTGCCGCGCTCCACCCGCGACCGGCTCGACCTCGGCCCCTCCCTGCTGGCCGCGTGGCGCGACCGCCACCTGCCCGGCTGGCAGATGTACGAGAGCAAGAACCAGTTCCGCGATCTGCAGCGCTGGCTCAGGGACTACTTCTCCGGCTCGGAACCACGCGAGAGGATCCCCCTCGACCTCTACGGCACCCCCTTCCAGCTCGCCGTCTGGAAGGTCCTGCAGGGCATTCCCTACGGCACCACGACCAGCTACGGGGAGATCAGCCGCAAACTGCGCCGCTCGCCGTCTTCGGCCCGGGCCGTCGGCGCGGCGGTCGGATCCAATCCGGTCGGCATCGTGGTTCCGTGCCACCGCGTCATCGGCCACGACGAGAAACTGGTCGGTTTCGGAGGGGGACTGAAGATGAAGCAGGACCTGCTGCGCCGCGAGGGCAGCCTGCTGCTCTGATTATCAGTACCGGCGCGGCCGCCGCTCATCGGCCTTCATGAACCAGTTCAGGATCCACGAGATCAAGGTTATCAGCAGGGCCGCCCAGATATACGACACGCCCGTGATCGAGAAACCCGGCACGATCTGCACCGCCAGCCAGAGGGTGAAGGCGTTGATGAAGAGCAGGAAGATCCCGAGGGTGAAGAACGAGATCGGCAGGGTCAGGATGATCAGCACCGGACGCACGACGGCGTTGAGCAGCCCCAGAACGAGGGCGGCCATGATGACCGCAAAGGCGCCCTCCCACCTCACCCCGGGCAGCAGGTAGCCGGTCAGGACGATCGCCAGACCGGTCGCGATCCAGCGCACCACGAATCGGGGCATGATATCTTCTCCTTTACTTCTCGGCTCCCGTCCCTCAGCCCGCCGCCTCGGAGATCATCTGACTCAGATTCAGATCTCCAGCTGACGCCCCACCTCCCGCGCGAAATTGAGCGGCACCTCATATTCCCGCCGCAGGCGGCTCACCCGTCCGGACTCGGCGTGCTCGTCCCGCCGGAACCGGTAGAGATCATCCCGCGTCAGCGGGAAGGTGGCCAGGCCGGAGCACTCATGAAGGCTGTACGGAGCCCGGATGAGTCCGGCCGGTGCGAGCGCACCGGAATCGAGGACGACGCAGTCGTCGCCCGGGGCCTGCCCGACCGCACGGCCCCCCCCGGACACCGGCAGCCGCCCGAGGGCGGGTCCGCTCTCGATCCGGGTCACCGGCCCCTCGTAGCCGACCCAGCGGCCGATCCGGTCGCGTTCCATGGTGCCGGCCAGCCGTGTCTCCATCAGATCGCGCAGCCGGGCCGCCACGGTGCGCTGGAAGTTCCAGAGACCGCCGGGGAGCTCATCGGGATCGGGTGCCCCCCAGGTCCAGAGCAGGGTGAAGCCCCGATCCCCGTTGAAGAGGATCAAGCGGTCGATATCCAGGTCACCGAGGACGAGCAGCAGCTTCAGGGTGATCAGCCGGGATGCTTCGAAGGGTATCCCGCGCGCGGTGAGACCCAGGGCGAACCAGACCTCATGAGTCCTGGCCAGGGGAGAGAGAAAGAAGGCTGAGGCCCCGCGTTCGACCCAGGTCAGCAGCTCCTCCGGCGTTTCGATGGAGACGGGATCGGTCACCACCGGCCGGCTCAGTCCGCCGGTCTCGACCCGGTGCACCACGACGGGGTGGTCCCGCAGGAAGGGTATCATCCGGGGGGCGACGAGCCGGTAGTAGTCGAGCCGCTCGACGGCTCCGGAACCGGATGCAGTGCCCACGATCAACGCTTCCCGTCAGACCAGCAGAAGGGCGACGAGCGCCAGGACGATCTGGACGCTGAAGAAAGGGAGCAGGTGCCGGTACAGCTCCGACGGCCCGCCGGTCCGGGCCACCACCGCCTTGACGATGGTATTCGCCACCACGGCCAGCAGCAGCGCCGCGACCGCCACATTTCCGGTAATGGTATCTGGTACCAGGCGGCCGACCGAGAGGGTGATCGCATCCAGTCCCTCGAGTCCGGCCAGGAAGCCGGTGACATACACCCCGCCGGCACCCAGGAGCTCCCAGGCGCCGCGCACCAGGGCCAGGATCAGGGCAAAGAGGAGCCCGAACTGCAGGGCGAAGCCGATATCGAGCGGGTTGGAGAGCTTCATGGATGGGTTCCGCCGTCCCTCCGGGGAGCGCCAGAGCAGGCTCGAGCCGACCACCCCGGCGGCGAACAGGAGGAGGAAAGGAACCACCAGCACCCGCAGCATCGATGGCGACCAGACCCAGACGATGAGCAGGATGCGGGGATAGAGGGTCGTGGTGGCCAGCGCTATGGCCGTGGCGTAGCTGGCGGCCAGGCCCGGCTGCTCGCGGCACCGGCGAGTGAAGGAGAGGGTTACCGCCGTGCTCGAAGCCAGCCCTCCCAGGATGCCGGTCGAGATGATCCCGATCCGATCTCCCATGATCTTGCTGAGTCCGTACCCGGAGAAAGACACCGCTGTGATGAAGACCACCATCAGCCAGGCCGTGCGCGGATTGATGAAACCGCCGGGACCCAGGTCGCGGTTGGGCAGGATCGGCAGCACCACTACCGTGATCAGACCGAAGAGGATGATCGCCTCCACATCCCCTTCCTCGAGCACGCTCACGAAGCGGTGCAGCCGGATCTTCTGCGACAGGAAGAGGGTGACGATGACGGCCGTGGCGCCGGCCACGGCCAGCTCGTTCCAGAAGCAGAGGCCGCCTAGCAGGTAGACGACCAGGCTGGTGATCTGGGTGGTGGAGCCGGAGTCGTGCTCCTGGCTCGCCCGCACATAGTGGGAGGCCACGGCCAGCCCGGCCAGGAAGAGGAATCCCGCCGCGAAGGCCCACTCGGCGAACCCGGCTGCAAACGCCGCCGTGAATCCCGCCAGGGAGATGATGGGGAAAGTGCGCACACCGGCGAAGGGCGCCGAATCGCGTTCCCTGCCCGCCCCGGAGAACTCACGCTCCACCCCGACCAGGATACCGATGAGCAGGGCGGCGACGAACCGCTCCGCCAGCGTACCGGTGAACATCAGATCCATGGCATAACCTCGTTCACAGTTCAGGCCCCGGCGCCGGCAGCGGCGGGGGGATCATCCGGACCAGGGGAGTCGCCCGTCCCGTCCGCATTGTCCGGATCGATGGAGTCGTTCGGACCAGCGGAGTCGTCCGTATCGACAGCCTCGCCGGATCCGTCGAAGTCATCGGTGCCGGCCACCATCAGGATGATGTCCATGACATTGGTCATGGTGGGGCCGGTGCGGATGAGCCCCCCGGCGGTCTTCAGCAGGGGATAGGCATCGTGACGGCGCAGGTGGTCGGCCGGATCGAGCCCGGCGGCTTCGGCCCGGCCCCACGTCCAGCCGTCCACCACGCCGCCGGCGGCGTCGGTCGGCCCGTCGGTGCCGTCGGTCCCGGCCGAGAGCAGGACCACGCCGCGGCGGCCGGCCAGCTCGCCGGCCGCGGCCAGGGCGAGTTCCTGGTTGCGTCCGCCCCGGCCGGGTATTCCCGCCGCCTCGGTCGTATCCGCACCATCGTCCTCATCGGATCCGCCGGTCAGGGTGACGGTGGTTTCCCCCCCGGCGATGAGGCAGCACGGCGGTGCGACCGGTCCCGCACCCAGTCCGGTCTCGATCAGGAGCCGGGCCAGGGTGCGTCCGACTGCAGCGGCTTCGCCCTCCTGGGTGGTGGTGAGGATGTGTGGAGTGAAGCCGTGAACCCGGGCCCGCTCGGCGGCGGCCGCGACGGCGCGCTGCAGATTGCCGATGATGAGAGTCTCGACCCGCCGGAAGGCCTCGTCACCGTCCTTCGGGGTGTCGGGGATCTCACCACGCTCTCCGGCCGTGAGCCGGTTAAGTACGACGTCCGGTACGCGCTCCCGCACCTCGAAGTGCTCCAGCACCGCCAGGGCGTCGGCGAAGGTGGTGGGATCGGGCACGGTGGGGCCCGAGGCGATGCTCGAGAGAGGATCCCCGATCACGTCGCTCAGGACCAGGGTGAGCACGCGCGCCGGGCTAGCGGCCCGGGCGAGCTGGCCTCCCTTGACCAGCGAGATGTGCTTGCGCACGGTGTTCACATCCTGGATCGGGGCGCCGCATTCGAGCAGGATGCGGAAGGTTTCCCGGGCATCATCCAGGGTGATGCCGTCGGGCCAGGCATCGAGCAGGGCGCTGCCGCCACCGGTGATGAGCACCAGGGCGAGGTCGTCGGCACCCAGACTCCCGAGCAGGGCCAGGATCTCGTGTCCGGCCCGCACGCTCCCTTCATCTGGTACCGGGTGCCCGGCCTCGATGAGGCGGACTTTGTTCAGCGGGCCGGCATGCCCGTGCTTGACCGAGACGATCCCCCCCTCGAGCCGGTCCTCGAGCAGGTCCTCCACCGCTCCGGCCATGGGAGCGGCGGCCTTGCCCAGTCCGGCGATCACCACCCGACCGATACCGTTCAGATCGATCGCTGAGTTCCGGCTGTCGACGCCGTGAGCCCTGAGCACCGTCCCCCGCAGCACCAGCGCTTCTTCGATGAGCTGGCGCGGATGTACGCTCTCCACTGCGGCGGTGAAGATGTCGAGCGCCCGGGCGGTGAGCTCGGCGGCTGTCTGTTCCGCATCACGCATGATCTGACACTAAGGACAAGCGCTCCGGCGGTCAACATGGACCATCCGCTCCGGCTGTGTTGCAGCCGCGAAAGGATCCCGCCGCTCGACCGTATTCCCGTTATCGGTGCTGCAACCTTCGTTGCCGATTTGCGTTGATTTGTACTGACGGGTCAATATTTTGACCGTCGGGTCAGAGAATTGACCAGCTGTCCAAATAATTAGGGGGGCCTAATATTCGACTTGCGGCGGTGACCCCGCGCGACTTTCTTGAGGGGATGAGGCCCGATCAATGACACGCAAACGGCAGGAGCGGGAGTGGAACCGGCAGTTCATCCTGGAACATGCCATCGCCGAGTTCGCCCGCACCGGATACACGGGCACGACCATGGAGGCGATAGCCGAGGCCGCCGGAGTTTCGAAAGGCACTCTCTATAACTACTTCGCGAACAAGCAGGAGCTCTTCTTCAGCCTCCTCTCCTGGGGCATGGAAGAGATCAGGGACATCATCGACGAAGCGATGGCGGAGGAGGCGCCGATCCTGGAGAAGACCCGCCTCATCGTCACCCGTTTCCTGGAAGTCTTCGAAAAGGGACAGGACATCCACAAGATCGTCATGGCCGAAGGGGAACGGATCACCCTGGCCGCCCACAAGGATCTGGGGAAGATGATGCGCGACCAGATCATGGCTTTCGTCGGGCAGCTGGCTCGATTCGTCGAGCGGGGCCAGACCGACGGTGTCTTCCGTCCCGGTGATCCACAGAAAGCCGCATTCATCATGCTCAACATCATCACCGCCGAAACCAAGTACACGCTTTTCACCGGCCAATCCGGTCCGGTCGCCCCCGACGCCGACGAGGTCACCGATTTCGTCCTGGGAGCACTGGGGATTCTTAATCCCTGTACCGATCCGATCGGGTAGAGGAGGAGAACCGTGAAGGTATCGACTCGCATACTGGCGGCCGTCATCGCCGGCGCCCTCGGTCTCGCTTCTGCTGGCGGGAGAGCGCCGGTTCGGGCCCAGGATACCCCCGCCGGGGCAGGCCGATCGCTAACCCTCGAGGCGGCCCTGGAGATCGCGTTCGAACAGAACCCGAACATCAGGGCGGCCCGCGAGCAGCTCAACTTCGCCGACGGCGCCGTGCTTGGTGCGATGGGACGGATGCTCCCGACGCTCAGTTTCAGCGGTCTCTGGAACTTCGCCGAGAAGGTCCAGGAGATCCGCAATCCCTTCCCCGCTCCCGGCATGCCGTCGACCCTGAAGATCGACTTCACCCTGGATTACCAGGGGGGGATCGACCTGAGCCTGCCGGTTTTTTCCTGGGGTGCCGTACAGGCCGGTTACCAGGACGCCCGTACCGGCCGCGATCAGGCCTTGAACTCCCTCGAGACCACCCAGCGGGACGTGCAGATGCAGGTCACCCAGGCCTTCTACGGCATCCTGCTGGCCGAGCAGGGCCTGCAGGTGGCCCGCGATGCCCTGGCCCAGGCCGAGCGGCAGGAAGAGATCGCCGCCCGGCGACTCGAACACGGGGCGGCGAGCGAGTTCGACCACCTGCGCGCCCGGGTGCAGGTCGCCAACCTGAAGCCGGCCGTGGCGCGGGCCGAGGCGATGTTCGACCAGGCCCGGATCGGCCTGAACCTGCTGCTCGGTCTCGAGCCCGATGAGCCGATCACACTGCGCGGCGAGCTGCGCTACACACCCTTCGCCATGGACCTGGAACAGATGAAGCTGCTGGCTCATGCCAACCGGACCGAGCTGCACAACGCCCGCCTGAGTCTGCAGCGGTCCGACCTCGGCATCCGGATGGCCCGGGCCAGCCGTCTCCCGGCGCTGATGATGACCGGCAGCTGGTCGTTCCGGGCCCAGAACCTGATGCTCTCGGAACAATACAACGACAGCTACGCAACCTACATGGTGGTGGCCGTACCGGTCTTCGACGCCTTCCAGGCGAAGAGCCGGGTACGCATGGCCGAGGCGGGACAGCAGCAGGCTCAGATCATGGTGAATTCCATGACCCGGGCCGTAGAAGCCGAGTGCGAGAGTGCCTACCACGACCTTAAGGCGGCTGAAGAAGGTTACCTGGCCCAGGCCGACAATGTCCGGGTAGCCGAGCGGGCCCTGCAGATCGCCGAGGTCTCGTTCGAGAACGAGATAATGACGAGCGTGGAACTGATGGACTCTCAGCTCGCCCTGACGATGGCCCGCCAGAATTACTACCAGTCACTCTACGACTACCTGGTCGCTCTGGCCCGGATCGAGAAGGCGATCGGCCAGTCTATCGATTTCTGAGGATGGCTCCCATGCAGAAGGACGGAACAATGAAGCGGATCGACTGGTTGATCGCCCTCTCTCTCACCATGGCCGCCGCCTGCGCCCCGCCGGCCCGGCAGATGGAGGAGAACCGCGCCATGGTGGTGGACGCCGCCGTGGCCGAAACGGGTTCGCTGGAGCAGAGCATCCGACTCTCGGGCGATATCGTAGCCGGACAATCGGTGCGACTCTTTGCCCAGATCCCCGACCGCCTGACCGACGTGCTGGTGGACGTGGGCGTGCGGGTCCGCCGCGGCCAGACCCTGGCCCGGGTGCGCAGCGAAGCGGTCCAGGCCGGAGTCACGGCGACCGAGGCGAGCCTGCGGTCCGCCCGGGCCTCGCTCGCGAACCTGCGCGACGAGTACCAGCGCACACAGAACCTGCACGCCGCCGGAGCCACCTCGAACCAGACGCTGGAAGCGGTACGGACCCAGCTCGGGGCCATGGAGGCGCAGGTCGAGCAGCTCGAAGCCGCCCTGACCCAGGCGCAGGTGTCCTCGCAGAACACCGTCATCACCGCGCCCTTCGATGGAGTGATCGCCGAGCGCTACCTCGAGGCCGGCGACATGGCCGGACCCGGCCTGCCCGTCTTCCGGCTGGTGAACATGGCGAGTGTGCGGATCGAGGCGCAGATCTCGCAGGAACAGCTCGGCCAGATCCATATCGGCATGCCGGCCCGGATCACGGTTTCGGCCTATCCGGGGGAGATTTTCAACGGTGAAGTGATCAACATCGCCCCGGTTCTGGATCCCATGACCCGCATGACGAAGATCGAAGTGGGTGTCGACAATCCCGGTGAGCGGCTCAAGGGCGGGATGTTCACCGAACTTTACCTGGTGACCGCCGCGGTCACCGGGGCCACCCTGATCCCCCTCGATGCCCTGCTCGATGAGTACCGCTATATCGCTCCCGCTCAGACGGAAGGCGCTCAGGGCGGCCGGTCTGCGGTCAGGACGTCCCCGGCGCAGGTCTACCGGGTCGTGAGCGGCCTCGCCCGGCTGACCGATATCAGCGTGGGTGTCTCAGGCTCCGAGCTGGTGCAGGTCGTGGCCGGGCTCCGGCCCGGTGACGAGGTCGTCACGGTCGGCAAGTACCAGCTCGCCGACAGCACGCGGGTCGAGATCCGCGGCCGGACCACCGGCAACCGGGAGGGAGGTGCGCGATGAACATCCCCCGTCTGGCCGTGAAGCGGGCCGTTACCTTCGGCATGCTCTTCGTCGCCATCACCGGCTTCGGGATCATGGGCATGCAGCTCCTGCCCATCGACCTTTTCCCCGACATCACCCTGCCGGTGGCGGTGATCTTCAGCGATTACTCCGGCGCCAGCCCCGAGGACATCGAGCAGCTCGTCTCCCAGCCTCTCGAGGAGGCGGTCAGCTCGGTGAGCGGGATCAAGAACATCACCAGCGACTCCCGCCAGGGGGTTTCGTTCGTGATGCTGGAATTCGCCTGGGGTACCGACATGGAACAGGCGAAGCTCGATATCCGCGAGAACATAGACATGTTCAGCGGGATGCTGCCCCAGGGGATGTCGAATCCCCTGGTGGTGGCCTTTGATCCCAGCATGATGCCGATCGCC
>CAYSYY010000117.1:0-9343 GCA_964435265.1 uncultured Gemmatimonadota bacterium | reverse complement strand
AGGTGATCATCATCTCGCGGGCCTCGGCCTGATCGCGGGTCTGGCCGAGGACCCATTTGAGTTTGACCGTGGCTACCTCGCTGAGCATGTCCTCCCCCGGGATCACCCCCGCACTCTGCAGGTAGCGGCCGGTGGAATAGACGTTCATGTTGATCCGGCCGAAGAGCGAGGCGCTGGTCATAACCACGGTACCGCCGGCTTCAACGAATTCGGCCAGGGCCTGCAGGATCACGGGATGGTGAGCGGTGTGTTCGTCCAGCTGATTGGCCGGCACGTGTCCCAGCCCGGTACCTTCGAGTACCAGTCCGCGGTACCCCTTCTCGGTGAAGAATCGGATCACCTCGGGCTGCAGGCCGCAGTATGACTTCACCAGGGCTACCCTGGGTTCGAAATCGAAAAAGAAACGGGGTCGGCGATCGGGATCGCGGCGGGGGTAGGAGTCCCGCAGGAAGAAGCTGCGGCCGTCGGGCCAGATCCGCGCCCAGGGGTGCTGGTTGATGCTGCGGAAGCTGTCGCGCCGTGAGGAGTGCATCTTTTTGACTTTGGTGCCTTCGTGGATGAAGCAGGCCTCGTCTTCCATCGACTCGTGCATGCACAGCCCCACCCCGGCGAAGTCGGCTTCGGTGGCGAAACGGGCGGCGCACATCAGGTTCATTTTGGCGTCGCTCGAACCGCGATCGCTGGAACGTTGCGAACCAACGAAGATCGCCGGCACCGGCAGGTCCTGGGCTACGAAGGAGAGGGCGGCCGAGGAGACATGCATGGTATCGGTGCCGTGGGTGATGACGATCCCACGGGTGCCCTGCTCGATCTCGTGCTCGATCCTCCGGCCCAGGGCGACGATGTGCTCGTACTCGATGTCTTCGGAGAACATGTTCGAGACCATGTGGGCCCGGAAATTCCCGATCTCCTCCAATTCGGGGAAGAGCTCGAGAATCTCCTCCGGGGTGAAGGCGGGCACGACGCCGCCGGTCTTGTAATCCACCCGCGAGGCGATGGTGCCTCCGGTATGCAGGATCGAGAAGGTGGGCCGATCGGGATCGTAGGCGGGGGTGCGGTGCTTGTAGGCCCCGACCTCATGGCGGGAGGCGAGGCTCTCGATCGTTTCGGTGCCGTCGATCCGTATGCCGATGTTGTACCCGTTCACGAGCTTCAGGACGATATGGTGAGAGTCGCCCAGCTCGGTCCGGGGCATGATGATCCCCTCGTAGGGGCCTTTGTGGCTGTGCAGGATGATGCGTGAGCCAACCTCGACCCCGTAGCGGTCGAGCAGCTTCCTGGAAACGCCTTCGTAGGCCACGCCTGAGGTTCCTTTTCCTGTCGGGGGCTTGAAGTATGGCCGCCCTCATGCGGTACTACTCCCAGAACGCCACGCCTGCGAATATAGTGCTCCGGCTCGGCCGGGGCGACGGGCAGTTGCCTCCGGTTCCGTCCCGGCCGTACCCTGTTCGTGTTCCGGAGGCGTTCACGGGTGCACTGCGGGTACGCCCCGACCGTGCCGCGGTCGCGTGCCGGCCGTTCCCCGGAGGTGACAGGACCGGCCGGCGGATGACGTAGCGGGTCACCGGATGGAGACAGGAGCGAGGCGTACCGATGAACCCGGCAGTCACAACCACAGGCCGCTTCACCCGGAAGGCGCTGCTGATCGCGGCGGTGACTGCCGGTTGTGCCTGCTCGGCGGGACCGACCGGCCCCGGCGGGAACGGCTGGATATTCGAGCGGCTGGCATCGGGTTCGGAGGTGGGATTCCACTCGAGTTGTGCGGTCACCGGCGACGGCACCGTCCATGTGGCCTACCATGACGCCCACGCACTGCAGCTCTTCCATGCCCGGCGGACCGGTCCCGGCGCCTGGATCCACACCCGCCTCGACACCATCGGCTGGATGGGTGAAGGCGTGACGATCGCGGCCGGAGTGGGCGACACCCTCTACCTGGCCTATATGGACATGTTCCCCCACGACCTCAGGTTCGCCCGGTTCGACGGAGAGAACTGGGAATACGAGCGCCTGGATCCCTTCCAGAGCATGGGGGAGGATCCGCACCTGTATCTCGCCGCCGACAGCATCCACATCATCGAGATGAACACCGTCCTGAACGCCATCAACTACTGGCGCCACGGCTCCGGCGGTTGGGAACTGGCCGGGTATACCAGCTTCGCGACGGCCCGGCCCTCCTTCGCTTTCTGTTACGGTCCCGCCGGCCCCGAGCTGGCGGCTTTCGTCAAGAGCACCGCGTCCCGCTCGAGCACCTGGGGCATCGAACTGCGCACCGCCGACGCCCCCGACGGCCGCTGGCTGCGGACGATCATGGTGTCGGGACTCAAGACCGATGATTTCTACCATCGGTCGCTGGTGATGGGGTACGACGCGGCGGATCGGCGGCACCTCCTCTACCGGACGGGAGAGTGTCATCTCCTCGATCTGTACACCGGCCGGGTAGTGGATTCCGACGTCGGGGAAGCGATCGTGCGGATCTGCCGGGACGCAGAAGACCACCTCTGGATCCTCTACCTTCGTGACGCCAGCCTGATCCTGTCCGTCTTCAATGAAACCGCCGGCCGGTGGGAAAAACGGACCGCGGTCGCCGGTCTCCATCCCGCCGGGCGCTGGGGTTTCGCCATCGACGATGCCGGCGTCGTGCACCTCAGCGTCTACTCCGCCGCCGGAGAACTGTGGTACGGCCGCTGGGAGGGGGGGCCGTGAACGGCCGTCGAGGGGGGAGGATTCGATTCCTCCCCGACCGGTCTGCAGCCGCACGCCGGCACCGCCCCGGCGCAGTGGCAGCTCTGCTTCGGCTGAACCGCCCGATGACCATCCTGTTGTCCACCGCCGCCCTTACCCTGGCCCTGCCGGCGACCGGCCGGGCCCAGGGGGCGGTAGACCGGGTCGTCGTCCTGCCCCCCGCCACCTCCGAGGTGGAGGACGGATTCGCCGATGATCTGTATGTCGCGATCCGGGAAGGCACGCGCGTCTACCCCACCCAGCAGCTCGTCCCGGCCGAGGAAACCGCCCGGCTCCTGGAGCGGTACCAGGTCCGCCGCATCCTCGGATCGCGCGATGTGCTCAGGGAGTTTGCCGAGCAGGCCGAAGCGCGGTTCATCGTGGGCGCCGTCGCGGCCCGTAACGGCGACGGCCTGATCGAAGTGAGTCTCATGCTCTACAGCCTCGAGGAACACGAGATAAAGGACGTCCGGATCGGGACATGGGCTGAAACCGAGACCATTGCGGGAACCCGGGCCCTGGCCCGGGAACTCACTCATCCGCGCAACTACTCCCCGGCCGACACGTCCTTCTTCTACTCCCTGCTGATCCCGGGACTGGGACAGCTGCAGCAGGGTGCGGTCGTCCACGCCGTGGCCAGCGCCGGACTGGTGGCGGGTGCGATCGTCTACGGAGCGACGGCACCCCAACCAGACAACTTCAGGCTCAAGTGGGAACGGTTCCAGGCCCAGCGCATCCCCGGCACCAACGAATACAATTATATCATCGACGGGCAGATCCGCCCCGAGGCGGAGTTCTACGAGATCCTGAGCGATGCCCGCCGGCACAACATCGCGGCCGAACGATCGCGTCAGATCTCCGACCGGCGGCAGAAGCGGGCCGGCCGGCTCCTGGTCGGCGCGTATATCCTCAACCTCATCGATACTCTGTTCCTGACCAGGCACACCGTCGATACCCGTTCGTTCTTCCTGAACCTCGAGGCTCTTCCCGCCGCCGACCGAACGGGGGCGGGGGGGATGCCGGGGGTGCGTCTGCGTCTGGTGGTGCCGCTGGGCCGGCCGGCCGCCCGCGCTCCGGGAGCGCCCGGCGGCGATCAGCGCTTCTCCACCATCGGGGAGGAGCACTGGCGTTAGCGGATCGTGTTCCCCCGGCGCTCCGGGAGGTGTCAGCGGTAGTGGATGCCGCTCCCTTCCCGCACCCCGACCGCCAGGCCGGCCGCCTGCAGGTCCTGCAGGAAAGTGACGATCTCCGCCAGCTCGCGGGAGCCGTAGGCCGCGCTCACCACCCGCCAGATGTCCAGCGCCGAGCGCGTCCCGTCGATGGCGTTCACGATCTCATAGCGCAGGGTGGACGCTCCCCAGAGAGCCCGGCCCCCACCCTCCCGGTACCATGTCCGGCGGGCGGCGGGCAGATGATCCAGGAACCAGTCGTCGCTGATCGGGCCCCGGGTGCTACGCTGCAGCACCAGGGCGGCCGCGGCGTCGCGCTCGGGCAGGGGGGCGATGGGCAGCAGCTGCGGGAGCGGGTAGCACCCGGCCGCCTGGGCCAGCCGTACCAGCTCGGTCTCCATGACCCGCTGCCGGATCACCAGTCCGTGCGCCTCGAGACGGGCGAGGGCCCGGGTTACGCCGGCCTGGAAGGCGGCGACGGCGGCCGAGTCCTGCCCGGACGGAGACAGCCGCAGCACGCTCGCGACCGCCCGCATCTCACGATCGAGCTGGGCTTCGAGCAGATCGCCGGCGTCGCGCACGAGCAGGGCCAGATCCACATCGGCCATCTGCCGGTCGATCCGAGCGAGCAGATCGAGCACGATGCCGGTGTCGAGGCTGAGCCGGCTGAGCGAGGAGGCGACCTGCAGATCGAGGAGCGGATCCACTTCGGCCGGGCTCAGCGTCGCCAGTGACCAGGCGGTGGCGGCCGCGAGCAGTGAGGCTCGCTGCAGGGAGGTCGGATCCACCCGATCGGGGGTGTCCTCGCTGGAGTGGTAGTACGGATCGGGCCAGGTGTTCAGCATGATGGTGGGTACGCCGATCGCACCGTCGATGAACATGTAGTGATCGGAACCGCCCGAGTAGGGGACCACCCGGTAGTTCATCGGTCCCGATCCCCCCCGGGGGGCGTGCAGCGGCAGGCCGGCCACCCACGCCCCCGCCTCGGCGGCCACCAGATCGATGACACCCGCGGTGGAGGCCGGATTCCGGATGATCTGCAGCACGCTCAGGTCGGCCGGCGTGCCTACCATGTCGAGGTTGATACCGAAGGCGGTGCGGGCACCCACCTCTGGATGGGCGTCGAGCCAGGCGGCCGTGCCGTGCATCTCGGCCACCCAGAGGAAGCGGATGGTGCGGTCGGGACGGGGAAGGCGTCCGTCGGCGATGAGCCGGGTGAGCGCCCGGGCGATCTCGAGCAGGGCCGCCGAACCCGAGGCGTTGTCGTTGGCGCTCGGCTGGGGGTGATCGAGGTGAGCCATCAGGACGATCTCGCGGTCGGGATAGCGCGCCCCGGCGATGGTGGCCGTGACGTTGTCCAGAGCGCCGTCGGCCAGGACCCCGTCGGTGATGGAGGCCCGCAGCCGCACTTCGGTTCCGGCCGCCAGCAGGTCCTTGAGCTCCCGGGCCGCCCGGTAGCTGATGTTGAAACCCCAGCGGATCCTCTCCCGCTCCCCCGCCTTCGGCCACATGCCGGTGTACCGCACCTGGTCGGGATACCCGGGCCGGTCGTTGTAGCAGACCACCCCGAGGGCGCCGTAACGCAGTACCGCCATCCGGTGCACGTCGCCCCCGTAACCGCTGGCCAGGACGATCTTCCCCCGCACCGCGGTGGAGTCGTAGAAGGCGGGATCGAGGCCGGTCCCGGCATCCACCAGGATCCCCTCCTCATCGGCCGAGACCGAGAGCGTCACCAGGGCGTTGGCGATCTCCGAGTAGCGGGTGATGCGCCGGCGCTCCGGCGCCGTCATCCAGAGCTCCGCTTCCTTCACCGTCCAGCCCACCGGCGAGAG
Source organism: uncultured Gemmatimonadota bacterium (assembly GCA_964435265.1). Classification (GTDB taxonomy): domain Bacteria; phylum Blakebacterota; class Blakebacteria; order Blakebacterales; family Blakebacteraceae; genus CAYSYY01. Next base: position 3,621 of record CAYSYY010000117.1, on the reverse strand, counting down.
CCAGGTCAGGTAGGAGCGCCGACCGTCGGAGGGGAAGGATTCGATCACGGCGTCGTCTAGGCCGGCCTCGCGCAGCCGGGCCAGAACGTACCCGGCCGCTTCGCGCATCATCGGCGAGGCCTGGATGCGATGCCAGCGGGTGATCGCGCGCACGTGGTGCATGGCCAGCTCGCCCGAGATCTCCTCCTGCAGGGCCCGGGCTTCGGAAGCGGTGAGCGGCAGACCCGGGCCGAGGGCGGCCGCAGAGACCTGGGCCCGGACGGTGAGCGGGCCCGACAGCACGAGCAACACGGCCGGAAGGAAACCGATCGGAAGGAAGCGGATCGGCCGGGGGAGGGTCGGAAGTCGCCGGTGAGAGCGGGAGTGGGGGAAGATCACGGATCTGGCCTCCGTTTCCGATTGCAGGGCGGAGTTCCGCTGCCGGGTGGTGTCGAGCGGCAGAGCGATGATCGGCTGCATGATGAAGTTGGAACACCCGGCGGCCGGGTGTCAATGCCGCAGATGAAACACACCGGCCCGCCTTCTCGTATGGAGAAGAAGGGGAGCCGCGCGCTCCCCGTCCCACTGAGGGGGGGGAAGCACCATGATCACTCGATCGTACACCCGGGACACCGATCTGTTCCGTCCCGTCGTTACCACCAAAGCACCCGCTGCGACCGCAACCACCCTGGACGCGACCGCCAGGCTGGCGGCCGCTCTCCTCGCGACCGTTGCCCTGCTCTCGCTCCTGGCGGTGCCGGCCGCCGCGCAGCGGCCCGAGCGCCAGATCCTCGCAGGCCGTGATATCGCGATCTACAATCTGGCGGGGAAGGTGACGGTCGAGGGCGGGAGCGGCTCCGACGTGGTCGTGGAGATCATGCGCGCAGGCGGTGACGCCCGCGCGCTGGACGTCGAGGTCGACCGGATCAACGGACGCGAAACCCTGCGGGTCATCTATCCCTCCAACCGGATCGTCTACCGTGAGGGGGGGCGCAGCTTCACGACCCGGGTGAGCGTACGCCGGGACGGTACCTTCGGCGGTTCCTCGGTCGGCGCCGAGCGGGTCACCATCTCCGGTTCGGGATCGGGGCTCGAAGCCTGGGCCGACCTGCGCATCCTCGTGCCCCAGGAACGCACCGTGGCGGTGTATATCGGGGTGGGCGAGATCAATGCCCGTGATCTGGCCGGCGATTTCCGGCTCGACACCCACAGCGGCAATGTGTTCGCCGAACAGATTCGGGGGAAACTGCTGGTGGATACCGGTTCGGGACGGGTCACCTGCACCGGCATCGACGGTGATCTGGATATCGACACCGGTTCGGGCCGGGTCGATATCGTCGCGATAAACGGTGATTTCGTGCGGGTGGATACCGGTTCCGGCCGGGTGACCGGCGACGGCGTGCGGGCCCGGCGGCTGGAGGTCGACACCGGCTCGGGCAGCATCGATATCGAAGGCTTGAGCGCGCAGGACATCGTGCTCGACACCGGCAGCGGCACGGTCTCGGTCGAGCTCGTCGAGAGCGTGCGGCGCATGATCGTCGACACCGGCTCGGGGGGCGTGACGGTACGGGTGCCCCGTAACATCAGCGCCGAACTAGAGATCGACGTGGGCAGCGGCGGCATCAGCGTGGATGTGCCGATCGACTACCGCAAGCGGAGCCGCACTTATGTTCTGGGCATCATCGGGGACGGAGACGGGCGCATTTACATTGACACCGGCTCGGGAAGCGTGAGAATACATCCCCGGTAACCCGCCGCCGGTCGGCCGATCCCGGTCGGGCGTAGGCGCGGACCGCTCGGATCGGTGCGGATGGTGTTCGGCGCAGGCGGACAGAAGGTACCTTTCTCCGGCACCCCGGCCGCGACCGCGGTCGGGGTGTTCGCGTTCCTGACCGCCGTCCTCCTGATCCTCTCCGCCGCCGCTCCGGCCCCGGGCACACCCGACCGTCAGCGCATGTCCGATCGGAATTACCTGTCCGAGCGGGATCACGTGCCCGCTCAGGATCGTCCGCCCGAACAGGATCCCCGGGATCTGACCGAACGGTGGACCCGGAGCCTGCCGCTGTCTCCCGGCGGCCAGCTGGAACTGACCAACCTCTCCGGTGATATCACCGTGCGCGGGACCGCCGGGCGTCAGGTGCGCCTGCGGGCGATCAAGCGGGTCGCTCTCGCCGACACCGCCGTCGCCCGCGTCCTGCTCGCGGCGATTCTGATCGAGGTGAGCCCGGCCCCCGACCGGGCCGAAGTGCAGGTACGCCACCCGGCCACCGCCGAGGTCCGGCGTCTCATCGGACGCGAGCCCGATCCCGCCCTGCTCGGGGTCGCCTTCGACCTCGAGATCCCCCGTGATGTAGCCCTATCGGTCACCACCATGACCGGACACATCACGGTCCGGGGAACGGGCGCCGAGGTGCGCCTGGAGACCTCGAGCGGCGACATCACGGTCAGCGACGCCGCGGGCGTGGTCGAGGCCGGGAGCATCCGCGGCGACATCCGCATCGAACGGGCGGCGGGAGTGCGTTACGTCAACGCCGTGTCGGGCAGGATCGATCTGACCGATGTCAACGGACGGATCAAAGCGACCTGCGTGAGCGGGGACATCGCCATCCGGGGGGGGGCGCCGAGCTCGGTCGAGGCCAACTCCACGGGCGGCGACATCCTCTGGCAGGGAGCCGTTCCGCCCCGGGGCTCCTTCCAGCTCGCCAGCCATTCCGGCACCGTCGAGTTCATCGCCGAGGGGGGAGTGGGATTCTCGGTCACCCTCAGCACGGTCCTGGGCAGCATCATCGCGCCGCTCGAGCTGACCCTGGCGGGGGAGAACGTCAGCCGGCGCTCGGTGTCGGGGTGGTGGGGGGAGCCCGACGCGACGCTGGCGCTGACCGCCTTCTCCGGCGACATCATCCTCATCACCCGGCCCTGACCGCCATTCCTGGTATTCTGAGTCATGAGTTCGTTGCATGGCAGAGGGCTCCGCTGCGCCGGATTTTCCCGGAGCGGCGGCGGCCCCGCCGCGGCGGCCGGGATCGACCCCGGGACACTGGCCGCTGACGGTGCCAGGATGTATATATGGTCGGGATACAACCCGAGCGCCGGGTGTTTGCCGAGCCGTTGGAACAGGGGAGAGAGCCGATGGAACCCGTTCTGAAGACCGATATCGCCGGTGCCCGGCTGCTGGGCCGCGGCAAGGTCCGCGACATCTACGATCTGGACGACCACCTCCTGATCGTGGCCAGCGACCGGCTGAGCGCTTTCGACGTGGTCCTGCCCACCCCGATCCCCGACAAGGGCCGGGTGCTCACCCAGATCTCAGCCTACTGGTTCGATCGCCTGAGCGGGATCGTACCGAACCACAAGGTGAGCATCGATCCCGCCCGGTACCCTGAGGCCCTGGCGCCGCACGCCGACATCCTGGCAGGCCGGAGCATGCTGGTTAGAAAAGCCGAGCCGCTGCCGGTCGAGTGCGTGGTGCGCGGGTACCTGGCCGGATCGGGCTGGAAGGAGTACGGCGAGGTCGGTGCGGTGAGCGGGATACCGCTCCCCGACGGGCTGGTGCTCTCCGCCCGGCTGCCCGAGCCGATCTTCACCCCCGCCACCAAAGCCGAGCGGGGCACCCACGACGAGAACATCTCCTTCGCGCGGATG
>CAYSYY010000116.1:0-9349 GCA_964435265.1 uncultured Gemmatimonadota bacterium | reverse complement strand
GGCGGTACAGACGCAAAAGAGCGGACGATCGGTATCAGCGGGTCCAGTCTTCGCAGGTCAATCCTTCGAGGCGCGCGAAATGAGCGGTGTTGGCGGTCACGAGGACCGAGCCGGAAACGAGGGCGGTCGCGGCGATGAAGAGATCGGAGTCGGCGAGGAGGTCCCCGGAACCACGCAGCGTCGCCTTGAGGCGGCCAAAGAGGACAGCGGCTTCAACACCGAATGGGATGATCCTGAGCCGGCGCCGCAGGTTATCGACGACCGCGAGATTCTCACTCCGGCGGTCGGAATGAAAGGCTCCGTAGTAGAGTTCAGCGAGGCTGACGGCAGGTATGGCCAGGGCCGAAGAGGGAAGGGTGGAAACCCGGTGCACAACCCGCTCATGGCCGCGCAGGAAATGGATGAGGATGTCGGTGTCGAGGAGCCAGCTCACCGGTCGGTTCTGTCCGAACGCCGGTTGTAGCTGCGTCCTTCGGACACTTCCCGGATGATCTGTTCGGCCGGTCGGGGATCGTGCCAGGTGCCGGCGAGGGTGAGGAGATCCCGGTCGCCGCCCGACGAGAAGGTCCGTTCAAGCAGACTCTGTACGGTCGCGGAACGGCTCCTCCCGCTCCGGGTCGCGAGTTCATCCAGACGTTCGATCAACTCGTCGCTGAGATAGAGGGAAACCTGCATCTGACAACTATCCTCCCGGCAAACCCAAGTTCTCATATAATATAATACAACAGAACAATCCGATCAAGGATTTCATGCCGCTCGTGAATCTGATCCCCCGTTACTTCTACAACTCTCATCGATGTCGAGCAGGATCGAGATCATGGGGAGTTGAAAATAGTACCATAATGTAGTACATTTTCACTATGCGGATCGCCCGGGAGAAGATAAAGGCGGAGTGCCGGAAACGGGGGATGACCCTCTCCGAACTTCTCGCTCAAGCGGGAGTAAGCCGGAATGCCTTTTATTCCCTCGCCCGACGGGATTCCATCCTGCCCCGCTCACTGTGTGATCTCTCGACTGCACTTGATCTCGCTCCGTCAGAGATCCTCGTGGACGAGACCGCTCTGATCCACGGGATGCAGCAGATTCAGAACAGGGTTGAGAGGATCATGCTGCGGGAGCCCGGTCTGGATCGGGAGAATGTGCGTCATACCCTGCTGCTGCTGCAGGAAGCGCCGATCGAGCGGCTGCGGAGGGCTCTGCGTCGTGCCCGGACCTGAGATCTTCAGCGAACGGGAGAACGCTTTCCTGCGGGAACTGGTCCGGGAAGAGGTGTCCTTCATGATCGTGGGGCTGGCCGGAGCGGCGCTTCAAGGAGCGCCGGTGGTGACACAGGACATAGATCTCTGGTTCCGGGATCTCGTCGATCCCGGCATCCGGCGGGCGCTCCGGAAGGTAGGAGGAGCCTGGGTTCCGGCGACCGGTCTCAATCCTCCCATGTTCGCGGGAGAGGGAGTGACCCTCTTCGATATCGTGACCGCCATGCAGGGACTTGGCAACTTCGATGAAGAATCCGGCAACGCTCTGACAATCCGTCTCGGGGGTGTGAAGGTACGGGTCCTTGCCCTGGAGCGGATCATCACCAGCATACGGACCGCGAACCGTGAGAAGGATCGGCTCGTCCTGCCGGTTCTCGAGGACGTGCTGAGAACTCTCGAGAGTGAGATCGTGATCGAACCTGAAACGCCCCCACCGGTTGGCGACGGATGACCACGAAACGACGCTTGCGTCTCTCTTTCCCCAATGAGCTGCGCTGGCTCTATCTCTCGGCACCGTTGGTGATCGTGGTCCTGGTGTTTCTCACCGAGGCCCGGGACGCCCGTCCCGCCGCCCGTGCCACCCGCCTGGCGATGGGTACCACCGTCACCATCACCGCCCTGCATCACGGCGAGCGGCAGGCCGGGAGGGCCATCGAGGCGGCCTTCGCCGAGATCGAGCGGATCGAAGCGGCCCTGAGCATCTATCGGGACTCCAGCGAGGTGAACCGGTTGATGCGGAGCCGGTCGATCGAAGCCGGCCCCGATCTGCTCACCGTCGTCCGGGCGGCACAGCTCTACCACGATCTGAGCGGGGGAGCCTTCGATATCACGGTGGAACCGGTTCTCGAGGTCTACGACCGTGCCTTCGACCGCCGGGAGCGGCCTCCGGCCGCGGCCGAGATAGACAGCGCCCGCTCCCTCGTCGGCTTCGAACGGCTCTCCCTCTCGGGGAATACGATCACGCTCGCGGAGGGCACCCGGATCGACCTGGGCGGGATCGCCAAGGGGTATATCATCGACCGGGCCGTGGAGACGCTCCGGCGCCGCGGCATCAGGAACGGCCTGGTGAACGCCGGCGGCGATATCCGCGCCTTCGGTCGGAACAACGGCGAGCCGTGGCGGATCGCCCTGCAGAATCCCCGCGATCCCTCCGATTACCTGGCCGTCATCGAGGTCGCCGACCGCTCGGTCACCACCAGCGGCGATTACGAGCGCTATTTCGATCCCGACCGGGAGTACCACCACATCATCGATCCGCGCACCGGTCGCAGCGCCACCGCCCTGATGAGCGTCACCATCATCGCCCCCCGGGCCATGGAGGCCGACGCTCTGGCCACCAGCGTGTTCGTTCTGGGACCGCGGGACGGGCTGGAACTCGTCGAGCGGCTGGAGGGGATCGAAGCCCTGCTCATCACCCGCGAGCGGGAGATCATCCTCTCCCCGGGGATGGGGGATTTCATAAGGGGACGGATCCGCACCTGGAGCGCCGGGCCGGAGCGGTGATTCCGAGCGGTGATCCGGCCGGTGCGCTGGTCGTCCCGGCGCGGCGGTGACGGGTACCCCGCTTGCCTCACCCCGGGAGGGGTGAATATTATGCTTCCGAGCGCGAGCCCAAACGGGGGGATGAGTTGATGGAGATCAGCCGCCGGAACTTCATGGTGAGTGCGGGGGCGGGAGTGGCCGCCCTGCATCTGCCCCGCCCGGTCGGGGCCGGATCGAGCCGTCTGCTCGTACCGGGAGCCGCCGGGGTGGGGATGTGCGACTGGAACCTGGGACCGATGTGCGATCCCGAGCAGATCCCGCGGGCCGAAGAGGCCCATCTGGAGGGGATCCAGGTGAGCGTGGGGAGCGCCCCGGATTCGATCCCGCTGCGCGATCCGGCGGTGCGCCGCCGCTACCTGCAGCTGGGGCTCAAACACGGCCTCACCTTCCATTCCGTGGCCGCCGGCGGATTGCTCAATTCCTATCCCCTGGCCACCGAACCGTATGCAGCGGTCTGGGTCGTCGACGCCATCGAGGCGGCCGCCGCCCTGGGCGCCCGCAACATCCTGATGGCCTTCTTCGGCAACGGCGACCTCTGCCGCCGGGACGAAGACGGGGAGTACTTCGACCATCCCGAAGGCGGCTTCAGTTCCTACGAGCTCATGGAGGACCGGGTCGAGAGCGTGGTCAAGACGCTGCGCCAGCTCGTGCCGCGCGCCCGCGACGCCGGCGTCTACCTCGGGCTGGAGAACACCATCACCGCCCGGCAGAACCTGGACATCATCGAGGCGGTCGGTTCCGAATGGGTCCAGATCTACTACGATGTGGGCAACTCCTGGGGCAACGGCTACGACGTCCCCGCCGAACTGCGCCTGATCGGCAACGACCGTTTGTGCGAGGTACATCTGAAGGACCAGCGCACCCCCCTGCTGGGTTCGGAGGGGTGTATGGTGGATATGGCCGCCTGCGCCCGGGCGCTCGATGATATCGGCTACAACAAGTGGCTGGTGCTCGAGACCAGCGGCCGGCGGGACCGCTTCATCGAGGACACCCGCACCAACGTAGCCTTCACCAGACGTACCTTCACGATGGCCTGAGCCGGGCGTGAGCACTCCGCACGACGACACGACCGCCGGGACCGGGGAGGCGCCGGTCCGTCGCCGGTTCCCCGGCCGCCCCCTCATCGGAGGGATCATCATCGGGGCCGCCGCCGTCAGCCTGGTGGGCGCGGCCAACCACCTCACCTCGAGCGACCCCTTCTGCGATGCCTGCCACGTCCACCCGCAGGCCACCGCTTCCTGGAGGCACTCCACCCATTACAGCAACCGCAGCGGCATGGTGGTGCACTGCGTGGAGTGCCATCTCCCGCCCGGCGGTATCGCCTACTGGACCCAGAAGGCGCGGCTGGGGCTGCGCGACGCCTGGGGGACGGTCTTCAAAGACCGGGAGAAAATCGACTGGGTGCGCAAATCGCAGCCCGATCATGCCGCGACCCACGTCTTCAAGGAATCCTGTCTCACCTGCCATGTGAGCCTCTTCCCCGCCACCCTCTCCGACCTGGGGGAACGGGCGCACCTCGCGTATGAGCAGGATGCCGATGAAGCCCGCTGCATCTCCTGTCACCTGCAGGTCGGGCACCACGATCCCGCCGCGGTGCGGGGAATCGTGGCGCGGGCGACGCGGCCCTCCGGCCCGCCGGTCTTCAACCGCCCCGCCGTGGTGACCGGATTCTCCGATTTCACCGAACGGATCCCCGGCACGAGGGTGAGTTTCGAGCTGGTGGCGATCCCGGGGGGGACCTTCCTCATGGGCAGTCCGGACACCGAACCGCTGCGCTCCGACGACGAGGGACCGCAGCACGAGGTGACGGTCGGACCGTTCTGGATGGGACGGGCCGAGGTCTCGTGGGACGAGTTCGAGGCATGGTACCGGGCCACCTCGGTCGAGGGCCGGACCGACACCCGGGCCCTCACCGCCGAGGCGGTCGAGGGCGCCGACGCCGTCACCGGCGCCACCCCTCCCTACGGCAATCCCGATCAGGGGTGGGGCCGGGCCGGCCGGCCGGCTATAACCATGACCCACCACGCCGCCGTGGCGTACTGCCGCTGGCTCTCAGAAGTGACCGGCCGGACCTACCGCCTGCCCACCGAAGCGGAGTGGGAGTACGCCTGCCGGGGCGGCACCGCCAGCCCGTACTTCTTCGAGGCCGATCCCCGCCGGCTCGACCGCCGCGGTTTCCTGACCCGGCTCTTCGGCCCCGCTGAGAATGAAGCGGAACAGTGGGTGATCTACGCCGGGACGGGACGGGAACGCACCGAACCCCCTGCGGCGGTGGAACCCAATCCCTTCGGGCTGGTGCACATGCTCGGCAACGTGAAGGAGTTCTGCTCCGATCCCTACGATCCGGCGGCGTATGCCGCTCCGGACGCGGGGAGAGCCGCAGGCGGAACGTCCGATCGGGCCGGGGCGGAGGAGTACGTCGTGCGGGGCGGGTCCTACCGCAGCCCGGCGGCCGCGATCCGCTGTGCCGCCCGCGACCGGACCCGGAGCGAAGCCTGGCTGCGGAGCGACCCGCAGATCCCGAAGAGTATCTGGTGGTACTCCGACTGCACCGACGTGGGTTTCCGGGTTGTGTGCGAGTACCCGTCTTCTGGTACACTGGAGTCTCCAGGCGAGAATGAGAAGGAGCCGCGAGATGAGTGAGACGACCGGGGCGCCGAGCAGGCGCGAGTTCATCGGCACGGCGGCCGTGATCGGCGCTGTCGGAGCGGCCGGAGCCGTCATGGCGGGCTGCAGCGGCGGCGGGCCGCTCCCGCAGTATGCCGACTATCCCTACCCCCAGCTCCTCGATACCGCTCCCGACGGTCCGGTTCTCCGGGCGGGCCTGATCGGCTGCGGCGGGCGCGGCACCGGGGCGGCGCGGCAGTTCCTGGGCGCCGGACCGAACCTCGAACTCGTCGCCCTGGCCGACGTCTTCGAGGATCGCCTGCAGAGCTGCCGTTCCTCGATCCGCGAGCACCGGGGGATCGAGGTACCCGAGGAGAACTGCTTCCTCGGATTCGACGCCTACGAGCGGCTGATCGATTCAGGGGTGGACGTGGTCCTGATAGCCACGCCCCCGTATTTCCGGCCGATGCATTTCGAGGCCGCCGTGAACGCCCGCAAGCACGTCTTCATGGAGAAGCCGGTGGCGGTCGACCCGGTCGGGGCGCGCTCGATCATGGCGTCGGCCCGGCGGGCAGACAGCTATGGGCTCTGTGTGGTCACCGGTACCCAGCGGCGCCACCAGCGCGACTACGTCGAGACCTTCCGGCAGGTGGCCGGGGGCGCGATCGGTCAGATCGTCGCGGCCAACTGCTACTGGAACCAGAACCAGCTCTGGTACCGCACCCGGCAGCCGGGCTGGTCGGAGATGGAGTGGATGATCCGCGACTGGGTGAACTGGTGCTGGCTCTCGGGCGACCACATCGTGGAGCAGCACGTGCACAATATCGATGTGGTGAACTGGTTCGCGGCCGGGCATCCGGCCCGGGCGGTCGGTTTCGGCGCCCGGCACCGCCGGGTGACGGGGGATCAGTATGATTTCTTCAGTATCGACTTCACCTGCGAGAGCGACATGCACATCCACAGCATGTGCCGGCAGATCAACGGCTGTGCCGGAAACGTCTCGGAGTTCGTGATGGGGACGAAGGGGTACACCAACTGCAGGAACCGGATCTGGGATCCGGGCGGTGAGCTCATCTGGGAGTACACTTATCCGCTCAACGAGGAAGGGGAGTCCACCGGCGGGGTGGCGGTCGATCCCTACGACCAGGAGCATATCGACCTGGTGACCGCGATCAGGACCGGTACGCCGTTCAACGAAGCCGAGAACACGGCCGTCTCGACCCTGACCGGCATCATGGGGCGGATCTCGGCCTATACGGGGCGGGAGACGACCTGGGAGGAGATGATGAACTCCGACCTCACCCTCGGTCCCGACCGCCTGGAGCTCGGTCCGGTGGGGATGCGGGCGGTGGTGCCGGTACCGGGGACGGAATAACCGGCTCAAGACACGCGGCCGACCGGTTATCTCAGCCCGTCTGAGACGGTCCTGTCCTTCGTACACCATTCCGCAATAATCGGGAACGGTATGCGTCGCGGGGGGCTATTCCACCCGCAGAGCCACCGCGGGTTCCACTGCCGCCGCCCGCCGGGCGGGGATGACGGCAGCCGCCAGACTCACCCCGGCCAACAGCACTACGACCGTCAGGATCAGGACGGGATCGCCGGTGGCGACCTCGAAGAGCAGGCTCTGCATGAGGCTGCCGATGGCGATCACCCCGCCCAGCCCCGCCAGGAGACCGATCGCGATCACGCGCCAGCTGTCGCCGAGAATGAGCCGCATGACATCGCCCCGGCAGGCGCCCACCGCCATGCGCAGTCCGATCTCGCGGGTGCGCAGCGAAACGAGGAAGCTGAGCACGCCGAAGAGCCCGGTGGCGGCCAGCAGCAGAGCGATGGCGGCGAAGGTGACGAGCAGAGTGCGGATGAAGCGCGGCCCCGAGAGGTTGGACGCGAAGACCTGCTCCATGGTCCTGATGTCCGCGACCAACAGGTCGGGATCCAGTCCGGCGACCACCCGCCGGATGTCGGGGGCGAGGTCGAGCGGATCGCCGGCGGTGCGCACCACCAGCTGCATGTTCCGCCACTGGTTCTGACGGTGGGGAATATAGACACAGGGCTGGAAATCGCTCACCACGCTCCAGTAGCGCACATCAGCCACCACCCCCACGATGGTGCGGTAGATGTTCTCGTCCCGCCACGAGCGGACCTGTTTGCCCAGAGGGTCCTCCTCACTGAACATCGCCCGGGCGAAGCTGCGGTTGACGATCATGACCGGGTTGGCCTCGGCGTTGTCACCGGGTTCGAAATCGCGGCCGGCCAGCAGGGGGATGCCCATGGTGGTGAAGTGATCGGGGCCGACGACCGTCCAGGGACCGTTGATCTCCTCACCCTCGGGCGGCTCGGGCCGTCCCCGGGGCAGGTAGGCCCGCCCCAGATAGAAGCCGCCCCCGCCGATCGGCATGGCCGACCGGACGGTGGCGGACGAAACGCCGGGCAGGGCCGCGACCTCGGCGATGAGCTGTTCGTAGAAACCCGACACCGGCTGCCCCGGCCCGTAGCGGGTCGCGGGGAGCTGCACCGGGATCCGGAGCAGCCGGGCGTGATCGAAGCCCAGGTCGGCCCGGGTGATGTTGCCCACGCTCCTGATGGCGTAACCCGCACCGGCGAGCAGGGTGAGGGAGAGGGCCAGTTCAAGCCCGATGAGGAGGTTGCGGCCACGGCGCTCGCGCCGCCCCGAGGTCGCCCGCACCGCCCCCGCCGACAGCACGCCCGAGACCTGCGGTGAGGCCGCCCGCAGCGCCGGGACGAGCCCGAAGATGAGGGCGGCGAGGGTCGAGATGACGAGCGTGAAGAGCAGGACGGCCGGGTTGAGGCCCGTCTCCTCCAGACGGGGCACGCCGGTGGGGGCGATGATCATGATGGCCCGGATCAGGAGGAGGGTGAGGACCACCCCGGCCGCCCCGCCGGTCAGCGCCAGGGTCAGGCTCTCGACCAGGAGCTGGCGGATGAGCCGGGCCCGGCCCGCACCCAGCGAGACGCGCACCGCGAATTCGCGCTGACGGCGTGAGGTGAGCGCCAGCATGAGGTTGGCGATGTTCACACAGCCCACCAGCAGTACGAATCCGACCGCCATGAGCAGGAACCAGAGAGCGGTGTTCAGGTTGGTCCCGGTGTAGAAGCGGAGCAGCGGCAGGGCGACGATCGTTTCCCCCTGCCGCAGCGACGGATTTTCGGCCTCGATCCGGGCGGCGAGTTCGGCCAGCCGGAGATTGGTCGCCCGCAGGGACATCCCCGGTCTGAGCCGGGCGAGGGCGATGAAAGCGTGGTTGTCCCAGTCGTTGAAATTGGGGCTGGACATGTCGGGCTGCAGCGGGATCCAGACATCCACCTCGTTCGGGGCGGCGGCCTCGTCGGGGACGATGCCCACGATCGTGCAGGGATCCCCGCGCAGAGTGATCACCCGGCCCAGCACGGTCTCATCCCCGCCGTACCGGCTCTGCCAGAAGGACGCGCTCAGGAGCGCCACCAGACCGCTGCCGGGGAAGTGTTCCTCGGGCTCGAACAGCCGGCCGCGGAGCTCGTTCATCCGCACCGTCTCGAAGTAGCCGTCCCCGATCTGGTTGACCGTCACCCGGGCCGGTTCCCCGTCCCCGGTCAGGTCGGCGGCGAAGATCCCGAAGACGGCTGCGCTCTCGAAGACTCCCTCCTCCCGCCACTGCAGGAAATCGGGATAGGTGATGTTGTAGGTGGTGTTCAGAGCCGGCGAACTGGTGCGCGGGACGATGAGCCGGGTGACGCCCGGGTAGGGGAGGGGGCGCAGCAGCACTCCCTCGACCACGCTGAAGACCGCGCTCACCGCGCCCGCACTCAGTCACCGGGCGCTGCCGGGGCAGCCGGACGCCAACCGCGTCTGGACAGCACCCTGGGACACACCCCAAGGCCAGGTCGCTCGCCAGGTCCTCGATCAGATTCTTGATGCTGCCGGCGATCTGGTGAAGGCTTCC
>CAYSYY010000115.1:0-9388 GCA_964435265.1 uncultured Gemmatimonadota bacterium | reverse complement strand
CGCGGCCCGGCCCACCTTCCCCAACGCCACCTACCACGTGCAGCGGCGGCAGTGGGAGTGGGCGCTCTCACCGTGCGAACGGGATCGGGCCTCCTTCTTCCCCGAGAACTTCGTTCCCCTCGAGGAGAGCGGTCAGCTCAACCTCGTGGACGGCGAGATCGAGATCCTCCCCGACATTTTCCTGCTGGTGGTCCACGGTCACACGCCGGCCCAGCAGCTCCCCCTGATCCGTACCACCCGGCGTACCTTCCTCTACTGCGGGGATCTCTTCCCCTTCGCCAGCCACCTGCATCTGCCCTACATCATGGCCTACGATCTGGCCCCGCTGAAGACGCTGGAGGAGAAAAAGCGGGTCCTGCCCCGGGCCGTCGAAGAGGAGTGGGTCCTCTTCTTTGAACACGATGTTACCACCGAATGCTGCACCGTAGAGGAGACGCCGCGCGGCTACCGGGCGGCCGAAACCCTCTCCCTCGAGGCCTGTTTGACCGAAGGGGAATGAACCCCTTCCGGGAGAGTGACGTATAACAGACCCCGAGGTCCAATTTCGGGTTGCGGACCCCTGTGCCGCGGCATAGAGTGCGGTGGAAATCAGGGGTCGCCAGAGAGATCTCTCACCAGATGGAGGATTGCAACGGATGCCGAGCGTCATTTGTGAACCCTGTATCGGAACGAAGGACACCGCCTGCGTCGACGTCTGCCCGGTCGACTGCATCCACCCGACCAAGGACGAGCCCGACTTCGAAGATGCGGATCAGCTCTTCATCGACCCTGACGAGTGCATCGAGTGCGGCGCCTGCCAGCCCGTCTGCCCGGTCGAGGCGATCTTCGAGGAAGAGGACGTCCCGGACCAGTGGAAGTCCTTCATCCAGAAGAACGCCGACTACTACACCTGATCTCACACCGCAGTCACGCATCGTGAGCCGGAACGGCGGCCGGCCGGACCCGTTCCGACCGGCTGAGTTCCGAAACGGCCTCCGGAGGTTCCGGCTCCCGGAGGCCGTTCGTGCAACCGGCACTTGAACTGTTGCCGATGACCTGTTAGGGTTGGCTCGGCCGCTTGCCGTCCACCGCGGAGTGCCATGCCGAAGCTGAAGGATACAGAAGCATTCACCCTGATCGAGCTGCTCGTCGTGCTCGTGATCGTCGCCCTGCTGGCCGCGGTCGCCATCCCCCGTTTCAACGACATGGCCACCAAAGCCAAGATCTCAGCCGCGGAACAGGAACTCGACCTGTCCGTACAGGGGCTCTTCTACTACAAGACCGAGAACGACAGCTCCTCCTTCCCTCCCACCTCCCTGATTACCAGCTATGAGGACCTCCGCCAGGTCGTGGCGGAGTACATCGGCTGGCTTCCGACCGAGGCGGATGCGGCCTATACCTTCACCTCGTATGCCGGGGCCGATACCGGGTTCACGCTCAGCGCCAAAGCAAAGGATGCCGACCGGACGGTCCTCGTCGCCACCCACCTCGGGATCACACACCCCTAATCGGAATATTGAAAGAAACCGGCGGGTTGCCCCACCGGTTTCTTTTCGAGCGGTCTGTACGGGTGTGTCCGGTCCGGTCGGGACCGGCCCGGACTACCAGCCGATGCCCACCGAGACTGTGAAGAGCCGCTTGTCCTCCCAGCCCAGGGGAGTTATCTGCTGCACCGTCGAAACGGCGGCGGCGAGATCCACGACCAGCACGTGCACTCCCACCCCGTAGGACAGCTGACCGTTCAGGTACCCGGCTCGCAGGGCGATGAGCGGCAGTTTCACCTCGGCTCCGAACTGGAGCTTCTCCAGGTAATCCTCCCCGCGCACGTTGAAGAAGTCACGCAGGTCGGCCTCCAGCGTGATGTCGCGGATGATCACCAGCGGCAGCCCCATCAACAGCTCGAGCGGCTTCAGGCGCACTCCCGCCGAGACTTCGGGCTCCCACTTGACATCCTTGTCGTTGGAGCCGCTCACCAGCCCGCGGATCACGCCGCCCACGGCGAACGCCTTGGTCAGCGTCAGCATGCCCCCCGCATCCACCTGGAAGGCGGTGAGGGGATCGCCGACCCAGTTCTTCTCGTCGACCAGCTTGGTGGTCAGCGAGCCGAGGTCCTCCATGTCATCGGAATCGATGGTGATGATGTCGGACTGCTGGCGGCGCAGATACCGGACCCCGATCCCGCCGTGCAGGAAGGGTCCGAACTGCAGGCCCAGGGCGCCGTTCAGGACCAGGTCGGCGGCGGCCTGGACCCGGACCGTCGGCAGGGACGGCAACGGAGTGAGAACCACCGGATCGGGCCGCATGCGCAGCTGCGATACCATGTACCCTGAAAGGCTCAGCGATCCGATCTGCACGCCGATCATCGGGTCGATGTTCAGGGTCTGCCACTTCCCCGTGTAATCGCCGAGATCGTTCAGGAAAGCCACCTGCTGGGGCTGGGTGAGCGCCATGAAGCCGGTCGGGGAGAACTTCTCGGAATTGTCGATCAGGAAGTTGGCCAGCTCGAGGTAGTCGCTGGTGCCTCCGATCTGGATCATCGGGATGTAGAGGTGGAATCCCTTGCTCTGGGTCAGCGCGCCGGGATTGAAGTAGCCCGCCTCGATGGGGCCGGCCGACAGGAGCGTAGTGCCTCCCATGGCGAGGGCGCGGGTGCTGTAGCGCACCCGGATCGGTGCCTGGGCCGCCGCGGACGCGGTGACGGTCGCGGTCAGTAGAACCGCTAGCAGGGCGGCGACAGCGGATCGGCTCGGCGTGGGAACAGGTCGTATCACGGAACACCTCTTCCTCTCAGGCCGGCGGCGGGCTGGCCGGATGCCGCCGGACGAACATGCAGGCGCCCTTCCCGGAGGAAGGGCTCATGGGAAAGTGTACGTACGGATCGAGGCGGGTGCAAGCGGGCTCAGGGGAGCGCCTCTTCCCGGCATCCCGGTCGGAGCGGGGAAAGAACGCGGCTCAGGAGCGTTTCCGGGCCAGAGCGGTCCGGAGTCCGGGAAGCGGTCGGGTGTTCACGACATCGCCGGCCTCGAGCCAGGCCCGGCGGGCCACCCGCACCCCGTACTCCATGAAGGCGAGGTGGGCCGGCCGGTGGGCGTCGGTGCAGATGATGATGTCCACCCCGGCGGCCCGGGCCAGACGGGCGTGCCGGTCGTTCAGGTCGAGCCGCCTCGGGTGGGCGTTGATCTCCAGGACCGTGCCGGTCCGGGCGGCGGTTTCGATCACCGCTTCAACGTCGAGGGGGTAGGCGTCGCGTTCACCCAGCATCCGTCCGGTCAGATGACCGACGGCGAAGACATGGGGGTTCTCCATCGCCCGGCAGATGCGTGCCGTCTGCTCCCCGGAATCGAGCCGGAAGGCGGTGTGCACCGAGGCGATTACGAGGTCGAGCTCGGCCAGCAGATCGTCGGGGTAATCGAGGCTCCCGTCCCGCAGGATGTCGACCTCGGTGCCGGCCAGCACCTCGATGTCGCGGTAGCGTTCGTTGGCCGCCCGCACCAGGTCGATCTGCCGGCGCAGGCGGTCGGCGGAGAGACCGTTGGCGATGGTGAGGCTCCCCGAGTGATCGGTCACCGCGAGGTAGGCGTAGCCGCGTCCCCGGCACGCCTCGATGAGTTCCTCGAGGGTGTGGTGGCCGTCGCTGGCGTCGGTGTGGGCGTGCAGCTCTCCCCGGATATCGCCGGATTCGATGAGGGCGGGGAGCCGGCCTGCGGATGCGGCGGCGATCTCGCCGGTGTCCTCACGCAGCTCGGGCGGGATCCAGGGCAGCCCGAGGGCGGCGAAACAGTCCTCCTCGGTGGCGGTGCTCAGCCGGCGGCCGGCCCGGGGATCCTTCCGCTCGGCCGCGGTGAGACCGGACAGATCCCGGATCCCGTCCGCGGTGATCGCGATGTTGAGCCGGGCCGCCGTCTCCTGCAGGCGGAGGTTGTGCTGCTTCGAACCGGTGAAATGTCTCAGGGCGGCTCCGAAAACCTCGGGCGCGACCACCCGCAGATCGATCTCCAGGCCGTCACGGGTGAGGATGCGTGCTCCGGTCGGCTCGCCGGCCAGCACCCGGGCGGCGAAGCTCCCGCCGGTGAAGGCCGCCGTCACCGTTTCCGGGGACCGCGAAGCCGCGACGATATCCACGTTCCCCACCGTTTCCTGCATGCGGCGGATGCTGCCGGCGGGGCTTACGGCTTCGACGTCCTCCCGGGCCGAAAGGGCCGCCACGATCTCCTCGGCCCAGGGGAGGGCGGCGCCCAGCGGCCGCCGCTCCACGACCCGCCGGGCGAAATCGATCCCGGCCAGGATGTTCTGCTCACTCCTGGCCCCGAAACCCTTCAGGGCGGCCACATCGCCGCGCCGGCAGGCGTCGGCGAGCTGCTCGAGACTCTCCACGCCCAGCTCCCGGTAGAGCTTGAGCGCGTTCTTCGGTCCCAGCCCGGGAACCCGGGTCATGGCCACGAGGACCTCGGGTACCGCTCTGCGCAGCCGCTCGAGCTCGATCACCTGACCGGTGGCGAGGAACTCCTCGATCGCGGCGGCGAGATCCTTGCCGATACCGTCGATCTGCGTCAGGGTGCCGGCCTCGGACAGCAGGGCCGCATCCTCCTCGAGCCCTTCCATGATCCCCGCCGCCCGGCGGAATGCCCGGACCTTGAACGGGTTCGCTTCGTCTAATTCAAGGAGATCGGCGATCTCGGCGAAGAGGGCGGCCAGTTGGAGGTTGGCGGACATATGAGTAATATAGCCCCCATGAACAGCCTCTGCCGACATCGATACCGCGCTTCAATCGCCGCTCTCGCCCTGCTGATGGCGGGGGGGACCGCTCCGGCCCGAGCGGGTCTCGGATCCCCGGACGGCGATCGGTCACCGCAGGTCGATCCGCTCCGCCCCGGTTCCCGGACCCAGGCCGAGGACTGGGCGATCACCTATGTGGTACGGCCTGCGCTGGAGAGCGGCACGGTCGAGATCACGGCCGTGCTGGTCGGGGAGACGGGCAGCGGGGTGGTCTGGTGCTACGCCGGCGCGGTCCAGCGCCGGGGGAGCCTGACCCGGCCCGAGGCCTACGACGGATTCGGCCAGCAGCTGCGCGTCGCCGTGCATCCCCGGGGCTGGATGGTCACCGGAGGTTCCGGCGCCGGGATGCGGCTGGTATGGCGGGTCACCGCCCCCGGACCCGAACCGGTGGGGGTGGATGGATTGGGGATCGGGGCGGAGTCGCTCTATGCCCAGGGGTACGAGCTCTTCCTTGCTCCCGATCCCGAACTCACCCCGATGCCCGAACCCGAGGCGGGGGGCGGCCGGCGCACCCCCGCGATCAGGTGGGAGGTCTTCTTCGACATCCCGATATCCTGGCGGATCATCGTCCCCTGGAACGGTTTCGGCCGCCGGTACGAACCGGTCGATCCCGGGGCCCTGTGGGGAACGATCATCGCCGCCGGGGATTTCCGGCGTCAGAGTGTGCGCGCCGCGGGCGTGGAGGTCACCATCGGCATCCAGGGGCGCCGTCCCGCTATCGATGCGACGGTCGGAGACGTCGTCCGCCGCATCCTGCTCTTCGGGCAGCAGGTCTTCGGCGTCATTCCGGGGGACCGCCTGACGGTGCTGCTCCCCACCGTAGCACCGGGAGGCGGCGAGGTCCTGCGTCTGGGCGGGAGCGCCGCTTTCGGCTGGGAGAGCACGGTCCGCCTGCCCGGTGATGTCGAGGCGCTCCATCAGCTCACCCGCGAGATCCTGGGGCTCTGGCAGGGCGCTCTGCCCGGGATCCCGGCCTGGTACAGCAGCGGCGTTACCGATTACCTGGCCTGGCTGGTGCTGATGCGGGAGAGCCTGATCCCGCGCGGTACTTTCAGGCAGGAGCTCCTGATGGCCGAGCGCCGCTACCGCGATCACCCCTACGCCGACCGCTGGTCGTTCGCCCAGGAGGAAGCGCGCTTCTCCTCATCGGGCACCGGGCTCCGGGATATCCCGGCCCGCCCGGGCGATCCGGCCGGCCTGGCCCGCAGCCGCGGAGTCGTCGTCGCGCTGGCCCTCGACGCCACCCTCGCCCGTCTCACCGGCGGGCAGAGGCGGCTCACCGATCTCGCCGGACTGGTCTACCGCCGGGTCGTGAGCGGTGAGGAAGATCTGGTCGGTGACGCTGCCCTGATGGCGGCCTGTGCCGAACTCACCGGCGGGGACTTCCTCGACGACTTCTTCCGGGACCTCGTTTTCATGCCCGGCACTCCCCCGGTGGCCGAGGCGCTGGCCGATATCATGGGGCGGGAGGGGGGCTGAGCCCTTCGTAGACGATCCGGCCGTCCACGATGGTCAGCACGACCGGGGTCGTGAGCCAGGCCTGCGGTTCCAGGGTGAAGAGATCCTCCGCGAAGAACGCGATGTCGGCCAGGCAGCCGGGTGCGAGCCGGCCCTTCTCCGTTTCCATGTTCTCGGCCCAGGCGCCGCCGGCGGTATAGGCGGTGATGGCCTCGGCCAGGGTGATCCGTTCCTCTCCGAACCAGCCGCCGTCGGGCCCGCCTCCCGGGAACTCCCGGGTCACGGCGGCGTAGAGCCCCAGCCGCGGATCGAGAGGCTCGACGAACCAGTCGGTCCCGAAGGCGACCCTGACCCCGGTCCGCAGGAAACTGCCTACCCGGTAGGCCAGGCGGCACCGCTCCCGCCCGATGCGGGTCTCGGCCCACCGCATGTCGTCGATGGCGTGGCTGGGCTGGATCGAGGCGATGATCCCGAGCGAGCGGAAACGTTCCAGGTCGGCGTCGCGCAGTACCTGAGCGTGCTCGATGCGGTGGCGGCGTTCGAGTCGCCGTTCGGGATTGGACCGCCGGGCCGCGGCGAAGGCGTCGAGGACGACGGCGTTGGCCCGGTCGCCGATGGCGTGACAGGCGACCGTGAGCTCCAGGGCGTCGGCTGCGGTGATGAGGGCGGTGAGTTCGTCGGGTTCCATCATGGCCAGACCGCAGGTGGAGGGATCATCGGTGTACGGTTCGTAGAACCAGGCGCTCCCGGCGCCCATGCTCCCGTCGGCGAAGATCTTCACCGTGCCCCGTCGCAGCCACTCATCCCCCGACGGACCCCGGACCCCCCCGGCGGCCAGCTCCTCCCGCCTCGCGATCGGGTACCAGGCGTTGACCCGCACCGTGAGGCGACTCTCGGCCCGGAGTTGCTCGTACGCCCGCCAGATCTGCGGATCGGCGTTGTCCTGCACGCTGGTGACCCCGAGCGAAGAGGCGTGTTCCGAAGCCGCCAGCAGGGCCCGGCGGACCGTCTCGTCGCCAAGGGCCGGAACGACGGCGTAGACCAGGTCCTGGGCGGCGTCGACGAGTATGCCTGTGAGTTCGCCGGTTCGCTCGTCGCGCTCGATCTCCCCCCCCTCCGGATCGGGGGTTCCGGCGGTCACCCCGGCCAGTTCCAGCGCCAGCGAGTTGGCCAGGCTGACGTGGCCGTCGAGCCGGGTCACCAGGACCGGGTGACGGGGCGTGACGGGGTCGATGAGCTCGCGGGTGGGGCGGGTGCGGTCGGGCCACGACTCGTGGTCCCAGTTGCCGTGCCGGATCCACTCCCCCTCGGGGAGACCGGCGGCGAAGGCGGCGATACGGTCGCGGAACTCGAAGCGGTCGCGGGCGTCGCGCAGCTGCACCGCGGTCAGGCTGAGACCCCCGTCGAGCATATGCACGTGGGCGTCGTTGAAGCCGGGTACGGCGAGCGTGCCGGGCAGGCGCCTGACCTCGGTCAGCTCCCCGATCCAGCGGGCCACCTCGGCCTCGGAACCGACGGCGACGATCCGCCCCTCGCGCACCGCCAGAGCTTCTGCGAACGGCCGGGCCTCATCGGCGGTGAAGATGCGTCCCGGGATCAGGACCAGATCGGCGTCACGGGAGCCGGTGCAGCCCCCCAGGATGGCAGCGGTCATGTAGATTGCCCCTCGCAGAGATAAACGGTGCATGGTTATCTCCCGTCCTTCTGGTGAGCCGGGACGATCCGGTATACTGACATGTTCAGATCCCGCCGGCAACCGGGACCCAACGGGTGCAACGGGCGGGCGGGGTGGAGCAGGGCAGGAGTGAGGACGATGCGCAGCTCATCGAAGCGATCGGGGATACCGGGGCGCCTCCTCCTGCTGGTTCTCCTGCTGCTGCCGGCGTTCCTGCTCGCGGCTCCGGCGGTCCAGGCGCAGTACCGCGGCGGCCGCCGGCCGCCGAAACAGCCGCTGCAGCGGAATGGACTGCTCTTCGTCGAAGCCGGCTGGTACAACACCGTACCGGGGCACGACTTCTCTTCAGAAACCGGCGGAGCCGCCGAGGAGGGCGACGGGATCCAGCTGACGGTCGGGACCTGGCTCTCCCCCCGCGTCACGGGCGAGTTCGAGGTCGGTCATTTCAGCAACCGGCGCTATTCCGAGGTCGTGCCCTATACGCTGCAGCGGTACGACAATATCACCGGGATGGAGTTCCAGAGCGGGTACTGGCAGGCGCAGGTCCGGTACCACCTGAACGTAAAACGGCGCCTCATGCCCTTCCTCCTGCTCGGAGCCGGCCGGATCTCACCCAGTTTCGACATCCACTTCACCGTCGACGGACTGAACCGCGTCTATGCGAGGAAAAGAGCCGGCTGGCTCCTTTCGGGGGGGCTCGGTCTCGATATTGTAGTTGGACAACACGCCGCGGTCGTGCTGGAATGGCGGTGGAAAGAGTGGTTCGGAGACTGGTTCATACCCGGCGCCCACTACTGGCAGGTACAGCGGACCGGCGCCGGCCTGGCCTGGCACTTCTGATCCCGACTGATCCCGACCCCCCGGCAACGGATAATCCGCACCATGTTCGCTGATACCGCCACCCTCCATGTGACCGCCGGTACGGGCGGAAGCGGCTGCGTCTCCTTCCGCCGCGAGAAGGGCGTGCCGCGCGGCGGGCCCGATGGCGGCGACGGCGGCCGCGGCGGGGATGTGATCATCGCGGTGGATCCGGCCCTGCGGACCCTGCTCGATTTCCGCCGTCATCCCCATTTCAGAGCCGGCCGCGGCGCCCACGGCGAGGGAGCGAACCGCACCGGAGCCGGCGGGAAGGACATCCGGGTGCGGGTGCCGCCGGGCACGGTCGTGATCGATACCGGTACCGGGGAGGTGCAGGCGGATCTGGTAACCGCCGGCGCCGAAGTAGTCGCCGCCCGGGGAGGCCGCGGCGGGCGGGGGAACGCCCGGTTCGCTTCGAGCGTGAACCAGGCCCCCCGGCAGTGGGAACCGGGGGAAGAGGGTGAGATCCGGGTCCTGCGGCTGGAACTGAAGCTGATCGCCGATGCCGGCCTGGTCGGCCATCCCAACGCGGGCAAGAGCACGCTGCTCTCACGCCTCTCCGCGGCCCGGCCGAAGATCGCCGACTACCCCTTCACCACCCTGGAGCCGAACCTCGGTCTGGTGCGCCTGGACGAGCGGCGG
>CAYSYY010000114.1:0-9431 GCA_964435265.1 uncultured Gemmatimonadota bacterium | reverse complement strand
AGGTAGATCAAGGTTCTTTCAAAAATCCGGGGGTACAGGCCTCTTTTTTTTAATGCCTTCATCACATTTGCCTATCCCAAAACCTCTTCCACCTTCTTGATCAATTCCAGAGGACTGAAAGGTTTGACAAAATAGTCGTCCGCACCGGCAGCAAAGCCCAGTTCTATATCATCCTCCTGGTCTTTGGAAGTTAACATGATTATGGGGCATTTTTTGGTTTCAGGGTCATTCTTTAAAATCCGGGTGGCTTCAATCCCGTCTATTTTCCCGGGCATCACGACGTCCATGATAATTAGGTCAGGTTTTTCAGCCTTCTCAATCTTTATGGCCTCTTCCCCGCTTTTCGCTTGAAGGATCTGATAATCTTCAACCCTGAGGGTAATTTCCACCAACTTTCTAATTTCTTCGTGGTCGTCCACTATGAGAATCTTTTTCATTGCTCTTTGCTCCTCCTTTTCCTAATTTCTTCTCGCCTTAATATATCAGGACCTCAGCATCATCTGTCACGCGTGCCCAGGCCGATCGTTGAGATTTCATTTCAGCCCCCCCTTCCTCCATATTCCCGCAACACTTGGCTTCTAAGTGCTTAAATATCGCATTTTTCAGGTTGTTTTTGGCAATCGTGTAAAAAACGGACCCTCCAATAAGTGTAAGTACTAAGCCCGTGATAAGAAAAGAGACGGATATTTTGTTGGCTATCTTCATTTTTCACTCTTCATTCTTCATTCTTCAATAGTCAATCTTCAATCGTCAATCCCCCGGTTCAGCACTTCCCGCACAATGCGGGCCAAATCTTTCGGGGAGAAAGGCTTTTCGAGAAAATTCAGCCCTGGTGCCAAAATTCCGTGATGGGTAATGGTATTATCCAAGTACCCGGACATATAGATCACCTCGGTATCCGGCCGCAGAAGTTGAAGATTCTTCGCAACCTCTTTGCCGCTCATCTTCGGCATTACAACATCCGTGAGTAACAGGTGTACCGGACCCTCGTGCTCCTCGCAGACCTTCAAGGCTTCTTCACCATCCTGTGCTTCCAGGACCATGTATCCATGCTTTTTGAGAATCTTTAGCGCCAGATTTCGAAGCCTGTCATCGTCTTCCACTATCAAAACGGTTTCAGAACCGTTGAGTTCGGCTACATGGGTTCGTTCTTTTTCATCTAACTTCCGATCCCCGGCCATTTTGGGCAGGTAGACCTCAAAGGTCGTGCCTCGTCCTAACTCGCTGTATGCCCATATATAGCCGCTATTCTGCTTGACAATCCCATACACCGTGGACAGGCCCAGGCCCGTGCCACTGCCCATCTCCTTGGTGGTAAAGAAAGGCTCGAATATGCGAGACTGAGTCTCCTTATTCATGCCGATGCCGGTATCGCTTACAGCAAGCATCACATAAGGGCCTGGCTGTTCCTCCACACCATGATCGTGAAAAAAGCTACTGTCTAGATCCACATTGGCCGTTTCTATTGTGATCTTTCCGCCCTGGGGCATAGCGCTTTTGGAATTGACCAGCAGGTTCATGATTACCTGGCTCATCTTCCCGGGGTCCGTATAAACCTTCCACAATTCAGGTTCTAAAACCGTTAGAAATTCAATATCCTCTCCGATTAGACGCCGAATCATCTTCCTTATCTGGTTAATCTCTTGATTGAAATCCAGATCCCCGGGCTTTATCACTTGCTTGCGGCTGAAGGCGAGAAGCTGACTTATCAGAGATGCTGCGTTCTCTCCGGCATTTTTAATCTCTTCGATATACTCATACAAGCGGTTATCCTTGTTGATATCCACTAATGCAAGCTCGGCATTGCCTATGATGGCGGTTAACAAATTATTGAAATCATGTGCGATTCCTCCGGTCAGCGTGCCAATGGCCTCCATCTTCTGGGCCTGGACAAACTGGGCTTCAAGTTTCTTGCGCTCGGTGGTGTCCCTGAAGAACCCCAGATTGCAATTTTTTCCACCTATCAAGATTGGGGCTGTAACGATATCCGTATATATCGTTATTCCGTCTTTTCGCAAACAGGGAATATTTTGTGCTAATGTTTTTTCTCCTTGCGCTTGGGCCCCGAATTCATGCAACACATGATCCAGATCTTCTTTGGGATGAATATTGCTTATATCCAATTGTATCAATTCTTCTTCGGTATAACCCAACAATTCACAGAAGGCCGGGTTGGCATGTAAGAACTTCTTTGTTTTGATGTCTGCGATTAGAATCCCTTCAGGGGCATCTTGAAATAATGTTTTGTATCTCTCTTCAGATTCTTTCAATGCCTCTATCGCCCATTCTTTTTCCTGTTTGATTCGCTGCTTTTGTATCGCTCCATCGACCGCTTGGCCAAGGCGGATCATGTTTTCCTTGATCACGTAGTCGGCCGCACCATTCTTTAGGCACTCAACGGCAGTCTCTTCGTTCATGGAGCCGGTTACAATGATGAGAGGGATGGACGGAAATCGTTCTTTTACCAATTCAAGGGCTTCCATCCCGTTAAAATGCGGCATTGAATAGTCCGAAAGCACGATGTCGGGAGAGAAGTCCTCAAGTTCCTTCAAGAAAGCGTCCCTATTGTCAACCCACCTTGAGGTGAACGGGGTTTCGGCCTTTTGCAGCTCCCGTTCAATCAGTTCCGCATCTGTGGGAACGTCTTCCAGAATTAAAATACGAAGTTTTTTATCCATAAATTCCTCTTCTACGATTTTGGACCTGCCCTGTAGAATTCCGCCTCTGGCGGACCCCCTGGGGCGATTCCACAGGGTGAAGGATTTTTGGTTTCATTTCCCTCTCGGTAATGTAAAATAAAATGTGGCTCCCTCGTTCATTTTGCCTTTGGCCCACACCCGTCCGCCGTGACGGTGAATAATGCGCTGAACCAGGGCAAGACCAACACCAGTTCCCTCAAATTCCTCCGTGCTATGCAGCCGCTGAAAGACTTGAAACAATTTGTCCGCATACTTCATGTCAAAGCCCACTCCGTTGTCTTTGACAGAATATAAGATCTCTTTTTCTTCCGTTTTACCGCTGATCTCAACAACTGCAACCTCTGCGGGTTTCGTAAATTTAATAGCGTTTGATATCAAGTTTACAAAAACTTCCCGGA
This sequence comes from uncultured Gemmatimonadota bacterium, assembly GCA_964435265.1. Taxonomy (GTDB): domain Bacteria; phylum Blakebacterota; class Blakebacteria; order Blakebacterales; family Blakebacteraceae; genus CAYSYY01. The sequence goes on along the minus strand of CAYSYY010000114.1, from coordinate 6,334 downwards.
TCAAGGCCCGGTCGCCGTAGGCAGGGGAAAGATCTTGGATATTCAGCCGGACCGTCTGCCCGGACGCGTTGAGCCGAAGCCGTTCGAATACTTCTTCGGCAAGCCGACCCATATTGATAGCCGACATGCTTATTGCTTTACGGCCCAGGCGTGAAAAGGCGAGAAGATCGTCAATGAGCTGTCCCATATCTTGCGCACTGTTTTGGATGACGTTCAACTTGCGTTGGCCTTCCTCATCAAGTTTATCCCCGTAATCTTCCATGAGCATCCGGGAGAAGCCGACAATGGCCCGCAATGGGGCACGCAGGTCATGGGAGACGGAATAAGCAAATGCATCCAGGTCCTTGTTGGCCGCGGCTAATTGTTGAGTCTTGATCTCGAGGCTTTCGTTACTGATCCGACGGTCCTCCAGAAGATTCAACATGGCATTGTTGAGTTGCTCCACCTCCGAAATGCGTTTGTTGAGTTCGGCAGAGCGCTCTTTTGTCATTTCTTCCAGATCCTCCTCCGCCTGCTTGCGCTCTTTTACTTCTCGCTTCAGTTGCTTGTTGGCGCTCACCAGTTCGGCAGTGCGTTCCTCCACCCGTCGTTCCAGGTCATCATGAGCTTTTTTCAACGCTTCCAATTCTGCGACCCGTTTGCGCAATTGTGCCAATTCACTCATGAGTTGCTTTTTTTCTCTTCTCTTTGTCTTTCATGTTGTCTGCCTCATCAGTGATCAGTAACCAGCGACCAGTTATCAGTATTCAGTGATCACTCCTCACGTTTTACTCTTCACTCTACCCCCTCTTTCAAGGGGTCATCGGCCACCGGCTCCAATCCCGACTCTTTCAGTTGCGCGTGCAGATTCCGGATCGTCTCCTTCAATTCAGCCATGCGCATCTCCCGGCCTGACATGAGATTGATTATCTTCTGCAATTTGGTGGTGCGCTCCTTGACCAACGCTTCCAGATGCTTACGGTGTTTCTTCAATTCCTCTTCGGTCTTCTGCTTCTCAACGGCCCTTTGAATCATCAGCAGTAACTGATCCATATCATAGGGTTTTTCAAGGTATCCATAAGCCCCAAGGTTAGTCGCCTCAATGGCTGATTCCTTTGAGGCATATCCAGTGAGGACAATGCACTCTGTACCAGGAGAGCGTTCCTTGATCTCCTTCATAACCTCAAGTCCTGACATGTCTTCAAGCTTAAGGTCTATCAGAGCTACAGCAGGCAGTTCATCTTTGACTCTCTCAAGAGCTGCCTTCCCTGTTTCCTTTGCTATAGGCATATAACTCTTGGCTCTGAGGATGTCAGAGAGGGTTTTCCTCAGGCTGGGGTCGTCATCTACAATGAGAATACTGGATTTATCAGTCATGGCTCATCTCCTTGCCCGAACAGGCCGGCCCAAAACTCTTCCCAGCTCCTGGTGATGAACTTTTCTTAAAACTTCAATAAGCTCCTCTATCTGTATGGGTTTGTAGAGGCAGGTATAGGCATCCATCTTCAGGGCCTCATCTATTACCGAGGCCAACTCCTCCCGGTAGCCTGTCACCAGGATCACCGGCAGATAAGGATGTTTCCTCCTGATTTCCCTGAGGATATCTAATCCACTTATGCTATTCAGCTTTAGGTCTAAAAGCACCACCTGGACTTCTGCTCTAATCCTTTTCACTACATCGTGCGGATCGTTTATCTGAGACACTTCAAAGCCCCGCCCCTGCAAAATATCTCCTAATGTCTTGCAGAACTGAGGATTATCGTCCACAATGACGATGCAGCGTTCCTTGCGAAGCATCGAGAAGAAACTAAGCATAGCTTCAATATCCAACGGTTTGACCAGGGCAGCTATGGCGCCTTCTTCCAGCCCTTCATTGGTCAGCTTATCAGCAGAGTAAGCAGTCATCATTACAACTGGGATGTCTGGCTGTTCCTTTTTTAACATCTTATAAAAATTCACGCCATTCATTTCAGGCATCTTGATATCAGTGAGGACGCAGTTAAAATTACCTTCCGCCATCTTTTCCAAAGCCTCGGGACCGGAGAAGGCCACCTCAGCCTTATAGCCCTTGGCATTGAATATGTCCTTCAGGGTTTTGGCCATCCTGCGGTCATCATCAACTATAAGGATACGCAATTTATCACTCATGAGACCACCTCATTGTGACCTTTGCAAAACGCCCCCTTTTGCCCAATTCCGGCGTCTGTCTCAAATTTTAATCCTCAAAATACTAAATGTATTCCTCTGGTTAAAATTTTCGCCTTCCTTGGACTTGAACAAAATTGGACATTTTTCAAAGGTCTCTCATTAGATTGAAGATTGAAGATTGAAGATTTCTGTCGTCCGACCAAGTGGGTAGGATCACCGTAAAAGTGCTGCCCTTACCCTCCTCACTTTCCACTTTGATCCTTCCTCCATTAGCCACCACCAGGCTCTTGGATACCGCCAGGCCAAGCCCAATTCCCCTGGATTTGGTTGTGAAGAGGGGTTGGAAGAGTTTTTCCATGTTCTCCTTGGAGATGCCGCAGCCAGTGTCGGATACCCGAATGCGGATTTCGGGTTTTGGAATTCGGATTGAGTCATCTAAGCAGAATTCATCAGCAATAATTATTAGCCGCCCGCCCCCGGGCCTGCCTGCCGCGCTGTCGGCGCAGGTAGACATGGCTTGATAGCCGTTGGTAACCAGGTTGCTGAGCACTTGTCCTATCTGGCGGGAATCCACATGCACGGATGGCAGGTCAGAGGCTATCTCGGTTGTTACTTCTACTTCATCAGGTGGACTGTGTCTGTCCAGGACCTGGTTTATCAAATCGGAAACATCTATCCGCCCTCTCTCAGCAGGTTTGGTGCGGGATAAGTCTAAGAGATCTGAGACAATCTCTGTTGAGTTATTTACTTCTTGTAAGATCGTCTCCAGGTACTCCCTAATGGTATCATCAGCCTCGGGCTGAATCATCTTGAGGTAATACACCGCGTTGGAGATGACTCCCAGAGGGTTGCGCAGCTCGTGGCCCACCCCGCCGGCCAACTGCCCTAAAACGGCCAGGCGCTCTATGCGGACCAGTTCCTCCTGGGCATCTCGGAGCTCTTGGGTGCGCTCCTCTACCATCTCTTCCAGCTTCTCAGAGTACGTCTTCAGCTTCTCCTCCGCCTCCTTGAGCTCGGTGATGTCTTGTATGAGTTCAACAAATCTTACAATCTTACCTTTCTCGTCAAAAACCGGAGAGCATTTTAAAAAAAAGTGTTTGCCTAAATCCTCCTCAAAACGGTCTAAAGATTCTACCTTTCCGGTTTCCAACGATTTTTTGAGCGGACATCCTTCACACGGAAAATTCATGCCATAAAAAACTTCATAACATTTCTTCCCAAGGATATCCTCTTCGAATTTTTCAATGATTTTCAGCCCATGAGCATTAATCTTTTCCAAGCTAAAATCCTTATCAATCAATATCATCACATCTTCCAATGAATTGAACGACTCACGCCAGTTCTCTTCCATCTTACGCATCTCATGCTCACTTACCCTTAGCTGTTGATTGGCAGCTCTTAGTTGCTGTTCACTTGCGCTTAACTGCTGGTTGGCGGCCTTCAGCACCTCCTCGGCACGCTTCCGCTTGAGGACCTCTGTATTCAGCTCATCGCGGGACGCAGTGACTTTTCTTAAGTTTTTTGTCATTTGATTGAAAGCAGTTGATAGCTCACCAATCTCATCCTTGCTTTTTATATCAATTTTATGTTCGAGGTCCCCTTTGCCTATTATCTCTGCGCCCTCGGTTAGACTTGCTATCGATCTTGTAATGGAACGAGACATGAAAAAGGCAATAATAATACCTATTGTAATCAAAATAAGAAAAGCTGCCGTCATCATGTTTCTTAATTGAAAAGCGGGTTTTAGTAACTCTTGCACATCATGTCCCACCACAAGAATCCATCCCAGGCCTCCAAAGTCTCTATAACCTTTTGAGCGTACATAGGAAAATAGTCTTTCTTTTCCATTTTTCTTTGCAACAAAGAAACCGCTTTCACCTTTTATCTGCTTGAAGAATGACTTATCAGATACATCTTCCAGGAATTTGAATGCCGTTGTTCTGTATATTAAATTCCCATCCTTTGTAATGATCTTGATTCTTGTTGTTTCGTATTTTTTTGTAGCAATCTCTGCCTCCTTTATGATTCCTCTAAAAACAATTATAGCCTTCATTACACCTATAAAGTCCCCTTCTTCATTATCAACCCTTACTCCAATAGAAATAGCAAATATTGCAGCACTTTCATCATACTCAATATTACTCACATAATAACGTTCCTCTCGTGCAATCTGCCACCATTTTTCATCATCCTGCCTGTAATCTGAAGTTTTTCCTGTTTGAGCAACATTTGCCCCGTATTTATTCGTTGCCAAAAGTTTGACAAAAGTTTGATAGCCATATTTGTTTTCATAGAAATTAACAAATCCCTTTCTTAGACTATTCGACAGCGCATTAGTTATCAATCCTTGCATGAACGGAGTAATTTCATCTTTTGAGGCCGAGACCCATTCTTTCTCCTTTTGATTAATATACACCTCAATACCATCTATCTTCTCAAATTCAATGTTTGATTCTGAGAGAGTTTCTTGCAACAGCAAATGTTTAGAGTATATTTGAAGCGCCTCAATCTTATTATAAATGTCCTGATCGATCCTTTTTAGTATTTCCTCGGCCAGCGATATGGAACTCTTAACAACAGATTGCCGCAAGAATTTCTGGCTTATGTTTATTGAATAAAATGCCATAGCAGCGATCATTAATACAAAGAGCATAAAGCCGGCAATTAATTTTGTGCCTATCCTTACTCTCATTTCCTTATCCCTTCTTTTTTATCGCAGATACTTAAGCTTACCATCTACAATCTGGGCAGGATACAGTGGAAAGAGTATATCGTGTTCTCCTGGTTTAACATCAATACTTCCCAAAACCCCGGAGTAGATGAAGCCTTCTTCCAGCACACTTTTCACGCTCTTGCGGGAAACTTCTTTATCCTCCAGCAGACCTGCCATAAGTTTCATGAGGTCATAACCGTTTGCTGCCTGATGGTTGAATCTTTTATTGTATCTGGCCTCGTATTTCTCCTTTGCCTCTTTGGCAAAAAGATAATTAGGATTATAAATGATAGGGGTGGCTACATACATACCATTTACCTCTGGCATGCTTGTAACTTCAGAACAAGCCGCACCGGCTGAACCAAGTATAAACCCTCGAAAATTCTCTTCCCTCAATTGCCTGAACACATTCTTAAGATGGGGCGCGAAGCATACAGCATAGATTGCTTCCATATCTTTTAGATTTGTGATTTGCTTTTTGTAATCAAATTTCTCCGGATTAAAGGCTTCACTCCTGACTGTTCCACCATTTCTTTTAAACTCCCTCTCGAGTGATTCATAGATAGGTGTACCATACTCATCGTTTTGGTAAAGTATGCCTAATTTCTTGACTTTCAAATCGCTCAAAATATATAGGATAGGCTGCACCTCAGACCTCACTGTTGCAAAATATCTAAAAACCCACTTCCTTTGCTTTGTAAGCTTCGGCGTTGTTACGACCAAGCCAACAAGTACGACCTCGTTTTTCTCTGCAAGGGGGGCCAAGGCCATGGAAACAGAGCCTGTCGTTGAAATATACAAAACTGGGTGATAAGCAGCTTCTATTCTGTTAAATGCCTTTTTGCCCTCTTCTTTGTTTGTCTTGCTGTCTTCTATAATAAACTCTATTTTCCTTCCGTTTATTCCACCCCAGGAATTTATTTCATCGGCGGCTAAAAACATAGCATCCATTACATCCACGTGATGGGCCGCAGGACCGGAAAATGGGATGATCGCTCCTATTTTAATTGTCTCTTTTCTTTCTGCTTTGAGTACAAAAAATATCGCAACCACTGCTACGACTACGATGGCAGCTATGATAATTCCCATCTTGCCAAATCCAGCCTGTTTTTTAAAAAATTTGTTCATTTCTTTTACTCCCTTTTTTCTAAATCAGGGTTTCCCTTCCAACTCTATCGATAATGACTTCCACAACAGCTTTTCCTTTGAATATCCCTCTGTATAATGAATAGTTCCATTTTTAACATCGAGAGAAATAGTTCTTCTTTCTGTGCCTCCGACAGCTTTTGAGCCTATTTTTATGCGTTCTTCATTAAGAAACTCAATAACTGAGGCGATATTTTCCTGGCAAATAGTATCGTCTTCCCCTGTATATACATCGACAATGCGCTTCGTCTTATCTTCACCTCTCATTTTGCGTATCCTTGCTTGCTAAAATTTTCGAATTATTACAGACCTCGAAATTTTATTTTTACACTGAAAACCTGGTCCTCT
>CAYSYY010000113.1:0-9482 GCA_964435265.1 uncultured Gemmatimonadota bacterium | reverse complement strand
TGCCCGAGCTGCCAGACGGTCCTGGCCAACGAGCAGGTGGAGCAGGGCGCCTGCTACCGCTGCGAGACGCCGGTCACCAAGCGCCGGCTCCCCCAGTGGTACTTCCGGGTCACCGACTACGCCCAGCGGCTGCTGGACGAGCTGGCACTGCTCGACCGCTGGCCGGAGCGGGTGCGGATCATGCAGGAGAACTGGATCGGGCGCTCGGAGGGGGCGACGGTGCACTTCCCCCTGCGCGGCCCCGCCCGTGAAGCGGTTACGGCCGCGACCGGGGAGACCGAACCGGCCCTGGAAGTCTTCACCACCCGTCCCGACACCCTCTTCGGGGCGACCTACATGGTCCTGGCACCCGAGCACCCCTGGATGGAGGCACTGCTCGCAGTGAGCCCGTCGGCCGCCGAGGTGCGGGCGTACATTGGCGGAGCCTTCCAGAAAACCGAGATCGAGCGCACCTCGACCGACCGCGTGCAGGACGGCGTGGACACCGGCCTGGCGGCGCTCAATCCCCTGACCGGTGAGGAGATCCCGATCTGGGTGGCCGACTATGTGATCGAGTCCTACGGCACCGGCGCCATCATGGCCGTACCGGCCCACGACGAGCGGGACCACGCTTTCGCCCGGCGCTACGGTCTGGAGATCAGGCCGGTGATCGAACCTCCCGCCGGTGAGGACATACCCGCCGGCAGTGCCTGGACCGGTCCCGGCACGCTCATCAATTCCGGCGCCTTCGACGGTCTGCCGGTGGACGAAGCGATCGGGCGTATCGCGGAGCATCTCGAGGCGACCGGGCGGGGCGGGGCGACCGTGACCTGGCGCCTGCGCGACTGGCTGGTCAGCCGACAGCGCTACTGGGGCGCGCCCATCCCGATGGTCCACTGCCCGGTGTGCGGGATCGTGCCGGTGCCCGAGGCCGACCTGCCCGTCCGGCTCCCCGAAGGCGAGATCGACTACACCCCGAAGGGACGCAGCCCGCTGGCCGCGGTCGAGGAGTGGGTCCGCACCACCTGTCCTCAGTGCGGGGGACAGGCGCAACGCGAGACCGACACCATGGACACCTTCGTGGACTCCTCGTGGTACTTCCTGCGCTACTGCGACGCCCGGAACACCGAGCAGGCCTGGGATCGGGCCCGGGTGGATCCGTGGATGCCGGTGGATCACTACATCGGCGGCATCGAGCACGCCATCCTGCATCTGCTCTACGCCCGCTTCATCATCAAGGTGCTCCACGACACCGGTCACCTGGGGGTGGTGGAACCGTTCGAGTCGCTCTTCACCCAGGGCATGGTGCTGCGGTTCGGCGAGAAGATGTCGAAGTCGAAGAACAACGTGGTGCCGGTGAGCCCCTTCGTGGACGAGTGGGGGGCCGATACCGCCCGCCTCACCATCCTCTTCGCCGCGCCGCCGGAGAGGGACTTCGAGTGGACCGACGAGGGGGTCCACGGCGCTTTCCGGTTCCTGAGCCGGGTGCACCGGCTGTGCTGCGAGCAACGAGCGGCCGGCCGAGCCGGCAGCTCAGACGGCCGCCTGCCGATCGAGGCCATGAGCCCGGGGGCAGCGGCCGCTTACCGCAAAACCCACACCACCCTGGAGAAGGTGCGCCACGACGCCTACGCCTTCCACTTCAACACCGCCGTAGCGGCCCTGATGGAGCTCTACAACGAACTGAGCCGGTTCGAGACCGACACCGACGGTGACCGGCAGGTCCTGGGGCACTGCCTGCGCTTGTTCATCCAGATGCTGGCGCCGTTCGCTCCCCACCTGGCCGAGGAGCACTGGCACCGTTTCGGCGAGCCGGAGAGTGTCTTCCGGACCCGCTGGCCCGAGCCCGATCCGGCCGGCCTGGAGACCGAGACGGTCACCTTCGTCTTCCAGATCAACGGACGGCTGCGCGGCGAGGCCGAGGTGCCGGCCGACCAGGCCGATGACAGGGAAGCCATGCTCGCGGCCGCCCGGGCCCATGAGAACGTGGCCCGCTACCTCGAGGGTGCCGAGATCGTGAAGGAGATCTTCGTACCGGCGAAACTGCTCAATATCGTGGTAAAGTAACCGTCGTAACGAACGGACCCGGGAGCAGGCGAAGTGTCCCCGAACAGGGAGGGCTCGAGCCGTGCCCGGGACCGACTCCCCTATCATCCCCGCGCTCGTCGGCAATCCCTTCCGGAAGGTCCGGGTACGGGATCTGCCGATCTGGGTGATCGGAATGATCGTTCTGGGGATGTGTCTGATGGCGGCCACTCTGTCTCTCACCAGGGGAGAGATCAGGTCCTCCGACTTCTTCCTGCCCGTCCTGTATTTCGCAGAGCTGGGGATAATCATCTGGATCGTCCTGCAGAACCGCCGGGCCGGGATCGATCTGGATCACCTCATCGGCTCCCGGCCCGCCCGGTTCGACTACGGCAGGCTGGCGGGAGTGGTCGTGGCCCTGCTCTTCTTCTCCCTGGCCTGCATGATGCTGATGGCGATCCCCTTCACCCTGCTCGACATCGCTCCTCCCTGGCAGGAAGCGGTGGTGGAAGGTGGGGAGGACTGGTCCTTAGGCAGCCTGCCGCTGGCTCACCGTATAGTGATGCTGCTCGTGCTGGCGCCGGTGATCGAGGAGATCGTCTTCCGCGGCTATCTGCTCCACCGTTTCAGCTGCAAATGGAACCCGCGCACGGCGATCTGGGTGTCCTCGGCCCTCTTCGCCCTCTGCCACTGGGACGTCATCGGCACCTTCGTCTTCGCCCTGGTCGGCTGCTGTCTCTACCTGCGCACCCGCACCCTCATCGTCCCGATGATCATGCACGCCATGTACAATTCAATACCGGTCATCCTGTCGCTCCTCGGAACTCTGTTCTTAACCGGATTGCGTGAGCTGGGAACTGCCGGCCCCCCCGAGGCACCCGATCCGGTGGCCAAAGCTGGGGCCCTCATCTGTCTCGGGGTGCTCATCACCATTCTCCTGATCGTCACGCTGCCCCGCCTGATCCGGTTCATCCGGAACAACTGGCCCGAACCGGACCGGGAACTGCCGTATTTCGCCCCGGCCGATGAGACCGCCCGGGAAGTGATCTGGAATCGGTGGGACATGACCTGATCGGAATACTCCGGTCAGTTGAGCCTCTCTCGGGCTTGAGCCGAAGTATCCATATTTCCTGGGTAACGGTTCGGAACAGCGGTTATGATCGGTTCGTAACCAGGGTGATGTATTACCCCGGGGCAGTGGCCGGATTGTCGGCCTGATCGTTCCCCGGCATTGTCCCTGTCCGGAACTTCGTGGAGGCCCGCCATGACGAATCGTCTGCCTGCCCGTGCCGCTCTGCGGCTGATAATGCTTCTCCCCATCCTGGTACTGCTCGTGCCACCGGCCGCCGTCCGGGCCCAGGAGACGGTCGATCCCTATCTCTGGCTCGAGGAGGTGGAAGGGCAGCGGGCCATGGAATGGGTGCTGGCCCGGAGTGCCGAGACGGCCGCCGAACTCACCGCCTGTCCCGGCTATGAGACCCTCTTCCGCGAGACCCTTAACATCATCACCTCGGCGGAGCGGATCGCCTATCCCCAGATCCTGGGCGAACACCTGTACAACTTCTGGACCGATGCCGACCACCCCCGGGGCATCTGGCGGCGCACCTCGTGGGAGGCCTACCTGGCCGGCTCCCCCGAATGGGAGCGGGTCCTGGACATGGACGCGCTGGCCGAGGCCGAGGGCGTGCCCTGGTCCTTCCATGGTGCGACCTCGCTCTACCCGGAGGAGCGGTTCTGTCTCGTGAACCTCTCCCGGGGCGGCTCCGACGCCGTCGAGGTCCGGGAATTCGACCTGAACGCAGGCACGTTCGTGCCGGCCGGCTTCCAGGTTCCGGAATCGAAGAACTCGCTGGCCTGGGTGGACCGGAACACGCTGCTGGTGGCCACAGCCCTGTACGAGGAGAACGCGACGACCTCGGGGTACGCCCGCACGGCCTGTCTCTGGCGCCGCAACACCCCGCTGGAGACAGCCCGGACCATTCTCGAGGCCGATCCCGCCGACATGGGCGTATTCGTGGGCCAGATCGAAGCCGGGGGACACAGCTACGCTCTGGTCCAGCGCATGAAGAACTTCTACAGCAGCGAGACCTACCTCTTCCGCAACGGCGCTCTGGTCCGGGTGGAGATCCCCGAGGACGCCTACCCGCTGCTGGTGGGCGATCAGCTGGTGGTGCAGCTGGTCTCCGACTGGATGACGGGGGGCCGCACCTTCCCCCAGGGCGCAGTGGTGAGCATCGCACTCGAAGCGTTCCTCGCGGGTGACCGGGACCTGGAGATCGTGGTGGCGCCGGGGCCCCGCTCCACGGTGGAGGGAGTGTCGGCGACCCGGGATCACCTCCTGGTATCGGTTCTGGAAGAGGTCCAGGGGCAGCTCTGGCGGTACCGGCGGGAAGAGGGGCGCTGGATCGGGGAACGGATTCCGGCGCCCGGGCTCGGGGCCGTTTCGGTAGCCGCGGCCTCCCCTCATGGAAACCGCTTCTTCTTCACCTACAACACTTTCCTCCAGCCCACCACGCTCTATCTCGGGGCTGCGGACGGCACGGTGCGGGAGGTGCGCCGAATGCCGGCGATGTTCGACGCCGACGGTCTCACGGTTGAGCAGTACCAGGCCGTCTCGCCGGACGGAACCCGGATTCCCTACTTCGTCGTCCGGCCCGAGGGGCTGGAAATGAACGGCCGCAATCCCACCCTCCTGTACGCCTACGGCGGCTTCCAGGTCTCCGAGACCCCTTCTTACGACGCGGTCATGGGGCGGGCCTGGCTGGAGCGGGGGAACGTCTACGTGCTGGCGAACATCCGGGGGGGCGGGGAGTTCGGACCGGCGTGGTGGCGTTCAGCGCTCAAGGAGAACCGGCAGCGGGCTTACGACGACTTCCTGGCGGTGGCCCGTGACCTGGTGGAGCGGGGCATAACCTCCCCCGACCATCTGGGCATCATGGGGGGCAGCAACGGCGGCCTCCTGGTGGGGGCGGCCATGACGCAGCGCCCCGACCTCTTCGGCGCGGTGGTGATCCAGGTCCCGCTGCTGGACATGCGCCGCTACCACACCCTGCTCGCCGGCGCCAGCTGGATGGCCGAGTACGGCAATCCCGATGTGCCCGAGGAGTGGGCTTACATCAGCCGGTACTCCCCGTACCAGAACGTCCGGGCGGGAGTGGATTACCCCCGGGCTTTCTTCTTCACCACCACCCGCGACGACCGGGTCCATCCGGGGCACGCCCGCAAGATGGCGGCGAAGATGATCGACCTGGGTCAACCGGTCTACTATTTCGAGAACACCGAGGGGGGCCACGGAGCCGGCGTGACCCCGGAACAGCGGGCCCAGATGTGGGCCCTGACCTATACCTATCTGCGGGTCCGGCTGGAAGGGCCGACGAGCCGGTGAGCGGGAGTCGATAGGGGATCGACGACGCGGGGTGCCGGCGCGGTCTCACGGCCAGCGCAGGCCGCGCACGGCCGGGACCGGCCGGTAGACCCGCAGCCGCTGCTCTCCGGAGTCGAAATCTTCGTACAGCACGCCGATGAGGTCGTGCAGTATCTGCGTGAAACCGGGCGGGCGGCGCGTGCATCCGAGGTATTCACCCTCCGGACTGAGCAGGAGGTAGGTGAAACCCTCCGGATATTCGAGGGCCTCGAGGCGCCGGTGGTGACCATGATGCCGTGACGGGGGCTCCAGGCGAAGATATGCCGGGTGGTGAAGGGCGTTCCGACCGTCATGCTGATGATCCGGTTCTCTTCCATGGGGAGCTGGATCATGCGGGAGCCGCGCAGTTCGGGCACCGTGATGGCGGCCAGGGTGTCAAGGGCCGGGTTCAGCACGGCTGTCCCCCCACGCATTCACTGCCGGTCGTCGCGGAAGACGGTGTGGTTTCGGAAGGCCACGATGGTCTCGGGGCCGACCCGGGCCGCCCAGGAGAGGGTGTTTGCACGACCTTCGTCGGTCAGGGTGAGCAGGTCGACGAGGGTGCCTCCCGTTTCGAACCGCGTCAGCCGGTTCTGTGAGGAATCCCAGACCTGCAGCACCCCGTTCCCGATCGAAGCGATCCGCGGCGAGCGGAACTCTCCCGGACCTTCCCGGCCCGGACCGCCGATCCGGTAGAGGTAGCGGCCGGCGGCCGAGAACACCGCGATCGCCCCGGCGCCGGAGAAGGAATCGGTGACGCAGCTCCGGCCGGACTCATCGACGCAGACCATGCCGGGGCGGCCGACAACCGATTCCGGCCGGTCATCTTCCTGCAGCTCGCACACCAGCTCTTAGCTGAAGAGTTCACCCGCATAATTCGGCACGGCCGAAGAGAGGGCCACCGTGACTCCGTTCTCATCATGCAAGGAGAAAGTGTGCCCCGGAGGCGAGCCGGAGCGGACACAGGCCGTTGCCAGAAGAGTCGCCAGCAGGGCGGGGGAGAGCCGGGCGCCGGTGCGGCCACGGGGCGTTCGGAGCATCGTCATGCTCACGCTCAGGGATCTCCGAACCAGAGGGTCCATTGATCGAAGGTGAATCCGAGGAGGAGTTCGAGACCGCGGGTGGCGGTGCTGAAGCTCATCCCGAGGTTGTACCGCTTCCCCAGTTTGAACACTCCCAGGGTGAGATCGGGCCGGTAATGCTGCTGGAGCCGGTCCAGGATGTAGTAGGTACGGTGACCACGGTAAGGATCCTCATCCCGGTACTGCCGGAACCGCTTTTCGCTGACGATCCCGAAGCCGCCGAAGAAAACCGCCCCGTGCCCGGGATCGTATCCGGCGATGCCCACCTGCAGGCCGAGGAAGCGCTCACGGCTGTAGCCCAGGTAACTATCCAGCATCTGGGCCTCGGCTGTGACCGCATGCCAGGGGCGGCGGTTGCCTTCCGGCCCCGAGAAGAACGAGTACTTCACACCAAAGAACATCCCCACCGGATCCCAGCGGAAGACCCGGAGGCCGACCACCCCGTTGGTATCGCCGTGGATCATGAGATCGATCGCGTCGCGCCGGTCCTGTGCCTCGGCACTCGGTCCGGCCAGCAGCAACGCCGCCAGGCAGCAGCCGGGCAGGATCCCCGATCGGTAGAGAGAAGGCATCATCCCCCCGTAGCACGCTTCAATCCATGGAGGCCAGAACGCTCCGCAGGCGCTCGTAGACGGGACGATTCAGGGGGGAGAGGTGTTCAGGAGTGATCGGCCGTTCTTCGCCGGGGTCGTTCACCAGATCGTAGAAGGCGCCGTCGGCATGGAGCTTCCAGCGGTGATCCCGGACGAACCGGGCCGGCTGCCGGTCCCCCCAGCGCGGATCGTAGTGACAGAAGATCCATTCCCGTGGCTCACCACGTTCCCCCTTGAGCTGCGCGAGGAAACTGCGTCCGTCGATAACGCGGTCGGTCGGCGGCGGCGTCCCGGCGGCTGCGGCCAGGGTGGGGAGGAGGTCGCTGAAATCGATGAGATCGTCACAGATCCCGCCCGGCGGCGTGGTGCCGGGCCGGCTCGCTATCAGCGGCACGTGCATGCCGGCGTCGTTGGCGATACCCTTGCCCCCGGTCACGATCTCGTCGCCCCGGCGCGACCGGATGTTCCGGTTCGTGCCGTTGTCGCCGGTGAAGAGCAGCAGGGTGCGCTCGAGCAGCCCGAAGGCCTCCAGCGCCTGCACGATGCGGCCGACCAGGGTGTCCACGTACTCGACCATATCGCCGAAGAAGCGGCGGTCGGCCTGTTGACGCTCAGAAGCCGCAACCCCGCTCGCCGGAGTCGGCAGGAAGGGATCGTGGGGCAGGATCATCGGGTAGTAGGCGAAGAAAGGACGATCGGCGCTGCGCTGCATGAAATCGATCAGGTAGTCGCAGCAGAGATCGGGGCCGTAGGCTCCCTCGATGCGTTCGTGCAGCTCGCCGTTGATCTGCATGATCGGATCCCAGTAGCGGTTGCCGTGACGTGAGACCTGCCAGAGGCAGTGCTCATCGAAACCCGCCGCCTCCGGCAGCGTCCCCTCGCCCCGGTAGGCGGCGCCCTCGACCCGGCCGGCCAGCTGCCATTTGCCGGCCACGCAGGTGGCGTAACCGGCCTGCCACAGCAGCTGCCCGACGGTGATCTCACCCGGCGGCAGGGCTCCGAATTCGGTGTAGTTGCGATGGTTGTAGCGGCCGGTCATGAGCTGCACCCGGGAGGGGGTGCAGAGCGGCTGGGCGTAGCAGCTGGTGAAGCGGATCCCGCCGGCGGCCAGGGCATCCAGGGCCGGCGTGCGGTAGGAGTTGCCGCCGTAACAGGTCAGGCATTCGGCGCCGAGATCGTCGGCCATGATGAGCACGATGTTCGGCCGTTCGAGCTTCTGCGAACAGGCGTGGAGGAGGGGAGAGAGGGCGAGGGCGGTGGTGCCGGCTCCCGCGGTGCGCAGGAAACCACGACGGCCGGTCTGGCTGAGGGGCGTGGGGCGGTCGATCATCTCTGTCGCTCTCTCCTGTAACCTCATATCCACCGCCGGCGTACTCTCAAGAGTGCTGCCGGATCGGTTTCCGAGCATATCGGCCCGCGGGACATATCTGCCACGCCAATCCCCGGATCGGGTGGAAGGGACCACATGAAGAACCATCTCACCAGCCTGCTGGTACTGCTTGTTCTGACTTCCGCGGTCAACGCCCAGGATGAGCCGGTCCGGGTCGAAAACCGTTTTGAGGGCTCCCGGGCCGCGCCGCGGCTGGAGCAGCTCGCCTTCATCGGCGAGGATGCCCCGGTCCCGGTACTGCTCTCCGATCCGACCTACCTGCTCTTCAACGCCGACGGGGAGCTCTTCATCCCCGATGCCGGGGAGGTGACGATCTTCCGTTTCGGCCCCGACGGCACCCCGAGGGGGCACATCGGACAGGAGGGACACGGTCCGGGGGAATTCCAGGTGCCCTCGGAAGTCCACTTCAACGAGCAGGGACAGCTGGTCGTCGTAGACGTGGGCTCACAGCGGATCAGCCTGTTCGCACCCGACGGTACTTTCCTGAACAGTACGCCGGTGCGCACCGACCTGGGGAATGAGCGGGTGACGGTCAGGTTCGAGGAGCCCGATCGGAAACGTCTGCTCCTCGGCTCCGGCCGCTATCTGCGGCGGATGCTCTACTTCCTGGATGAGACCATGCTGCAGCTGATCGAGCAGGGGATCATACCGGAACCGAAGTTCCTGGAACTGGTGGATGAAGAAGCCGGCACGATCGAGACCTTCGGCGAGCTGCGGCCGAACGACGATCCCATGCTCATGAGTGTCCTGAACCGGATACACTGGGATCTGGCCGCCGATGGCCGGATCGCGGTCGGCTTCACGCATTTCAATGAGATCTACATCTACCGGCTCCCGGGGCGCCGGCTCGAGCGCATCATCTCGCGCCGGACCGCTTTCCGGCCCAACCCGAACCCCCGACTCGAGACCCGCGAGCGGGCCGATCCCGCCGGCAACATCGAGATCCGCCTCGAGACGATCATCGACACGATCACCTTCGATGTCGCCTTCGATCACCAGGGCCGGCTCTG
>CAYSYY010000112.1:2572-9519 GCA_964435265.1 uncultured Gemmatimonadota bacterium | reverse complement strand
GGCCGTGTGCGGCACCCATCCCGATTTCGCTCCCGCCCCCCTCTTCCACCACCTCGATGACGTCATCGACCGCTTCCTTGAGAGTGGCCGGCATGCCTGATCGTCCGGTCGGAGGCAACGGTGACTCCTCCGGCGCCGTCGCCGTCATCGGCCTGGCCGGGCGCTTCCCCGGAGCGGGCTCGATCGAGACCTTCTGGGACAACCTCGTCGCCGGTCGGGAAACCATCACGACCTTCTCGCGGCGTGAGATCCTGGGTACCGGTGAGAATCCCGCCCTGCTGCGAGACCCGGCCTATGTCCGCGCCAAGGGCATCGTCGAGGGCGTTGAGTATTTCGATGCCGCCTTCTTCGGCTACACCCCCCGTGAGGCCGAGAAGATGGACCCCCAGCTGCGGCTCCTGCACGAGTGCTGCTGGGAAGCGCTGGAGAACGCCGGATACACTCCGGCGGCCGGGGAGGGACGGATCGGTCTCTACCTGGGCGCCAATGAGAACCAGGAATGGCTGCGCCGCGTTCGGATGCGCGAGGCGCTGACTCCCGATGAGTGGGACGGTTTCCTGTTCGCCTACCGCGATTACGTCTCGACCCGGATCGCCTGGGCGCTCGATCTGAAGGGACCGGCTTTCACCCTGCTCTCGGCCTGTTCCACCTCGCTGGTGAGCATCCACCTGGCCTGCCAGGCGCTGCGCTCCGGGGAGTGCGCGATGGCTCTGGCCGGAGGCGTTTCTCTCTCCCTGCCCCAGACCCGCGGTTACCTCTACCAGGACGGTCTGATGGTATCCCGTTCCGGCCACTGCCGAAGTTTCGATGCCCGGGCCGACGGCACCGTCTTCGGCGAAGGGGTCGGCGTGGTCGTACTCAAACCGCTCGAACAGGCCCGTTCGGACCGGGACTGCATCCGCGCCGTCATCCGGGGGTCGGCGGTGACCAACGACGGCGGCGCCAAGGAAGGTTTCGTGGCTCCCGGCATCGAGGGACAGGCTGCCTGCATCCGCGCCGCCCTCGCGCAGTCGGGGGTGTCGGCCGACGACATCGGCTACGTTGAGGCCCACGGCACGGCGACCCCTCTGGGTGACGCCGTGGAGCTGCACGCTCTGGCCCGCGCCTTCGCCGATCGGCGCAACGGCCGCTGCCGGGTGGGCTCGGTGAAGACCAACATCGGACACGTCAACGTGGCGGCCGGGGTGGCCGCTCTCATCAAGACGGTCCTGACTCTCGAGAACCGGCTCATCCCGCCGAACCTGCACTACCGGCGGCCCAATCCGGACATCGCGGCCACCAACGGCCGCTTCGAGATCCCGACCGAAGCGGTGCCGTGGGAGGCCGACGGCACCCCCCGGCGTGCCGGGGTGAGCGCCTTCGGATTCGGCGGCACCAACGCCCACCTGATCCTGGAGGAAGCGCCGCGCCGCCACCGCGGGCGCCGTACCCGCGACGTCCAGCTCCTGCCGCTCTCGGCCCGCTCGTCCGAGGCCGTGCAGGAATCCGCAGCCCGCCTGGCCCGATATCTCCGGGCCCATCCCGATATCTCCCTGGCCGATGCCGCCTGGACCCTCAGCACCGGCCGCCGCGCTTTCGCCTTCCGGCGCAGTGTCGTCGCCGGCACCGGCGAGGAGGCGAGCGCAGCTCTGGCCGGACCCGGGGAGGTACGGGAAGCGGCTGCGGAGGGGCGCCCGGTCGCCTTCCTCTTCCCGGGACAGGGGGCGCAGTACCTCGGGATGGCGGCCGGGCTCTACCGGAGCGAACCGACCTACCGCCGGCACTTCGATCGCTGCCGCGACATCCTGCTCGATCGTTCGGGGCAGGATATCGGCCGGATCGTATATCCCGAACCCGATCACGGTGATGGAGCGGACGCCGCCGCCCGGCTCAGCCGGACCGACCTCGCCCAGCCGGCCATCTTCGCGGTTTCATGGGCCCTGGCGAAGCTCTGGGAGGAGTGGGGGATCCGTCCCGCCGTGCTGATCGGCCACAGCATCGGCGAACTCACGGCCGCCACCCTGGCCGGGGTATTCAACCTGACCGACGCGATGACGATCGTAGCCCGCCGCGGCGAGCTCATCGGCCGGCTGCCCCCCGGGGGGATGCTGGCAGTTCCCCTCTCGACCGAGGAGGTGCAACCGCTTCTGGGTGAGGAGGTGTCACTGGCCGCCGTGAACGGTCCCGCCCTCACCGTCCTCTCCGGTCCGATCGAGCCCCTCACGGACATCAGGCGGCGGCTCCGGGAGAGCGGTACGGCCAGCCGCTTCCTCGACACGTCCCACGCTTTCCATTCACCGATGATGGACCGTGTGCTGGACGCCTTCACCGCCGTGGTCGCCGCGGTCCGGCGCCGCCCGCCCGACCTTCCGATGATCTCGACGGTGACCGGGACCTGGGTGGAGGCGAACGAGCTCACCGATCCGGCCTACTGGGCGCGCAATCTGCGCTCCACCGTCTTTTTCTCCCCCGCGCTGGCCCGGCTCATGCAGGACTCCGAGGCCGCCCTGCTCGAGGTCGGCCCCGGCCGCACCCTCATCAACCTGGCCCGGATGCATTCCGACACCGGCCCGGGGCGCCCCGCTCTGCCGTCGGTGCCGGGGCCGTGCGAGAACCGTTCCGACACATCCGTCATCACGACCACCCTCGGACAACTCTGGCAGTCGGGAGTCGAGGTGGACTGGAGCGGCTACTATCGCCGCCAGCGCCGGAGCCGGATTCCCCTGCCGGCCTATCCCTTCGAACGCCGTTACTTCTGGCTCAGTGCCGAGATACCCCGGGAGAACGCCCTGCGCCGACTCGGCACCCTGCCGAAGATCCCCGACCTGGCCGACTGGTTCTCGGTGCCCTCGTGGATCCGCACCCCGCTCCCACCCGAACCCGCCACGACGGGAACGGGCACCTGGCTCATCCTGGCCGACGGCGGCGGAGCGGCCGACCATCTCGTCGCGACCCTGCGAGCCCGGCGGCGCAGCGTGGTCGTCGTCCGGGCGGGGACGCGCTACGAACCGGTGGACGAACGCACCTTCACCCTCGCCCCCGGCCAACGGGAGGGCTACGAACGCCTCTTCGATGAGCTCGCCCGGCGGGGCCGCCTCCCCCGCCGCATCGTCCATTTCTGGAGCCTGGGGGGCGATCCGACCGTCCGGCTCGACCCCGCCGCGGTGGACGAACAGCAGGAACGCGGTTTTTTGAGCCTGCTCTTCCTGGCCCAGATGATCGGACGGGAGAGCATCGCCGACGAGGTCGACCTGCTGGTGTTGACCGACGGCCTGCACGAGGTCACGGGGGAGGAAACGTTGCAGCCCGCCAAGGCCACCGTCCTGGGGCTGGTGAAGGTCATCGGGCAGGAATATCCCAACGTGCGGTGCCGGAACCTGGACCTCCCCCCCGCCCTGGCCTCCGCGGGCGGCGAGGACCTCACCCGGCTGCTGCTGGCCGAGGTCCTCTCGCCGGAGATCGACCGCATCGTCGCCTGGCGGAACGGTCACCGCTGGATCCAGACCTATACGAGCCTGCCCCTGGACCGTTCGTGGGAGAGACGCGATATCCTGCGCCCGCGGGGAGTCTACCTGATCACCGGCGGATTCGGCGGGATCGGGCTGGTCCTGGCCGAGAGCCTGGCCCGGGCGGTCAAGGCCCGGCTCATCATCACCGCCCGATCGGCCTTTCCACCGATGAGTGCGTGGTCCCGGTGGGTGGCCGCGCACGGTGAAGACGACGACGTGAGCCGCCGCATCGCCGTGCTGCGGACCGTCGAGGAGAACGGCGGCGAAGTGATCGTCATCCGGGCCGATGTCGCCGATCCGGACGCCATGCGCCGGGGGATCGCGCAGGCCGAGAAACGGTTCGGTCCGATCAACGGCGTCATCCACGCCGCCGGCATCCCCGGCGAGGGGATCCTGCAGCTCAAAGAGCCCGAGACGGCCCTGGCCGTGCTGCGCCCCAAGGTCCACGGCACGCTCGTGCTGGCCGAACTGCTGGACGATCATGAGCTGGATTTCTTCGTGCTCTGCTCCTCGATCGCGGCGGTGCTGGGCGGGATCGGCCTGGGGGACTACGCCTCGGCCAACGCCTTCCTCGACACCTTCGCGGCCGGCCGGCGGCACCGCTCAGAGCTCACGGTTTCGGTGAACTGGGATATGTGGGGCGAAACCGGCATGGGGCTCACCACCGAGGTGCCCGAAGAGCTGCGTGACTGGTTCCGGGCCGAACTGGCCAACGGTCTGACCTCGCGGGAGGGCGTGGCGGCCCTGCAGCGCATCCTCACCCGCGGTGTGGGCGGGAGCGTCGTCGTGGCCACCCGCGATCTGCAGGAACGGCTCGACGTCTGGATCCGCCGCACCTTCATGAAGGAGAAGGAAGCGCTGCTGCAGGAGCAGGCCGAACAGGTCGTCTTCACCCGCCCGAACCTCTCGACCCCCTACGACGCCCCGGAGACCCCCGGGGAGGAGATCCTCGCCCGGATCTGGGGACAGCTCTTCGGTATCGATCGGGTGGGCCGGCACGATAATTTCTACGAACTGGGCGGCCACTCCCTGCTGGCGGCCACCATGCTGAACCGGCTGCGCCAGGAACACGACGCGGTCATCTCCATCCGGGACGTTCTGAGCCATCCGACCATCGGTCAGCTCGCCGCCCTGATCACCCCGGCGGAAGATACCGCGGGGTGAGCGGGTGAACGTCGATCCCTGGTCGCTGGCCGCCGCCTTCGGGGGCGGCGTACTCGGGGCCGCCGTGGGCGCACTGCCCGCCTTCATCCTCTGCGGCGCGGCCGTGGTCGCCGGCTCGGTCGTCACCGCCCTCACCGGCGACACCGTCATCCTGTACACCGTCGCCTGGGGGCCGCTGCTCGGCCCGCACGTCGCCTTCGCGGGCGGAGTCGCCGCCGCCGCGTATGCCGGTCGGCGTCACGACTCCTTCGCCGGTCGTGATGTCCTCACCCCCCTGCTCGGTCTCAAGGACGCGCGCGTCCTGGTGGCGGGAGGTCTCTTCGGTCTCGGCGGGCAGGTGCTATTCCTGCTGCTCTGGCTGATCCCCGATCCGGGAGGTTCCGAGGTGCTCAACCGGATGGCGCTGGTGGTGGTGCTGAGCGGGATCGCGGCTCGGCTCGCCTTCGGTTCGACCGGGCTCTTCGGTCGACCCGCCCCGGGCCGGCGCTGGGATCCCGGGGATGAAGGAGCCTACCTGCCCTGGCACGCCCGTCCCGGCGTGGTGCTCCTGCTCGGCCTCGGGGGCGGTTGGGCGGGCGCCTGGCTCGCCCTGGCCCTGCCCGGGGCTCCCTTCCTGGGCTTCGGGATAGCCTCCCTGGTCCTGCTCCCCCTCCTCGCCGGCCGGCCGGCTCCCGTCCTCATCCATATCGTGCTGGCGGCCGGACTGACCGCCCTGGCGAGCGGCAGCGTCCTCTTGGGCACGGCCATGGGGGTGCTGGCGGCCTGGCTGGGCGAAGCGGCCGCCTGTCTGCTGCTCATCCCCGGCGACACCCACCTCGACCCGCCGGCGACGGCGCTGCTGCTGATCTGGCCGCTGATCGCGCTCCTGCCGGCGGTGCCCGGGGCCGGCTCCCCCGGCGGATCAGGCGGCTCGGCGATCGTCGCGATCGCCCTGCTCGTGGCGGCCAGCGGCGGCGGTCATCTCCTCCTCACCAGCCTGCGCCGGGTCGGGTCGCCGGCCGCGGCCGCTCCGGCCGGCGGCCGGAACGGTCGCGGGGACACCGGACCCGATTGGTCAGACCGCTGAGCCGGCCCGAGGTAACGGCAGCGGCAACGGCGACGGCAGTGCCTGCGGTTACGGCGCCGGCAGGAGTTCGATCTTGAAACGGCAGCGGGTGCCGCCGGTACGCAGGGATTCCAGCACCTCGACCCGGCAGGATTCGCCGGTGAGCCGCTCGAAAGTCTCCCGCACGTACCCGGCCGAGCACTGGCAGTAGGTCGGCGAGAGCTCGGCCGGCCCCGACTCCACTACCGGGCACATGCAGTATCCGTCGAGCAGGCGCAGCCCGTAGGGATTCTGCTCGGTGGGTCCGTACTGGTAATAGACGGTATTCCCTTCCCGCCGGATCTCGGTCTCGCCCTGGCTCTGATAGGCGGCGAGCAGGGCGTCGAGGGCGCCCGGAGGGGGCGGCTCCGAGCCGGCCACACCGAAGGCGTTGAGGTAGCAGGCGCGTCCGCAGGCCTGCATCAGGCGGGTCCGGGTCTCCTCATCCAGCAGGGTGTCCATGTTGGCCATCAACCGCTGGATCCACTCTCCGGTAATCTCCATGCGCCGCCACGCCGGAGTCCGCGAGCCCTCCCGCATCCGGGTTTCGAGGTCGGCGATCCATTCCTGTTCCCCACCCGCCCGGGCGGGCGGCGGTTCCTGATCGAACGGCAGACCCAGGGCGAGGGCGGGGGCGCAGCAGCAGGCCCCGGTTCCGGCCCGCATGAGCCGCTGCAGGAAACTCTTCCGGTCGATCATCGTATCGTCCCGATCCATCTCCGGATGGGCATCTGTCATATCCATTCCCTGTTCCTCTCAGGCGTTCCCGCCGTCAACTCGGAGGTACGATCCGCGCCGCCGTGCGGGCACGGTCGGCCCCCAGGGCGAGGTGGGTGACCCGGCCGGTGTCATCGGTGATGAAGTGGAACTCGAGGTTGTTGAAGCGCAGGTAGTAGCTCGTCGGCGAGAACGGGAAGATCTCGTATTTGACTGAACCGGGCGTCTGCAGCATGAGGTGGCTCCCATCCCGGGTGATGGAGATGACCACGCCGGGGGCGAGCTGGTATTCCCCCACACACGCTTCCAGCGCCTCGACACCCACCTCTATCTCGTCGTACTTCCGGTAGATCGCCGGATCGGTGCCTGGCAGCGGTGCGGTCGGGACCGTGAAGAGCGAATCGTCGACCGCCGGGGCGTGCCGGATCGCGGTGAACTGCAGCCGGAGCATCTCCCCCAGCCGCAGCCGGAACGGCCGGGTGACCTCCCCGACC
>CAYSYY010000112.1:0-2472 GCA_964435265.1 uncultured Gemmatimonadota bacterium | reverse complement strand
CAGCCGTAGCGGAACCGGTCGCCCCAGGCCAGCGTCTGCGTCCAGCACCACCGGTCCGGGGCTGACGAGACGATCTCGCAGGGGACCGGGCCCCCCGCTCCCCGCACCACCACCCCCCGCCGGATCTCGGTCGTGATCCCGGCCAGGGCGTCCCCCCCGCAGGCCCGGGCGTAGTGCGCCAGGACTTCTTCGACCCGTGGCGGCGGATCCTGCCGGGCGTCCGGTGCGCCGACCGGTTCGCCGCGGGTATCCGAACCTGCGGCGGCGACGATCAGCACCGCGACGAGGATGACCGACCAGTGTTTCTTCACCTTCGCTCTCCTTCCGTGCCGGCTGCTGCCTCGCGGGCTGCCGCCGGGCTCTATCCCCGATCGCCGGCTTCAGATCGGCTGGACGGGATGATTCCCGCTCAGTCCTCCCGCCCGGCCGTCGTATTCGGTACCCAGAGCACGTTGATGATTTTCCACTCCCCGTCCACCCGGGCGATCTGCAGGTAATCGATGTACTGGCTCGAGATCACCTTCACGGTGGCTATGTCGTAGGCGACGTCGTACACGGTGACCTCGATCCCCCGCTGCTCCGCCGGCAGGTTCATCAGACCCAGACCGGTGGACACGATCAATCCCTGCGCTCCCATCGGTCCGAGGCAATACCGCCCGGTCTGCGGCAGGCGAAAGAGCACCACCTTGGTCAGTTCGGGGTGCAGGGCCCGTGCCATCCGTTCGGCTGAACCGCTGAAGGCTCCATCGATGTAATCGAGGGCGCATGCCCGTACGCCGGCCTCATCCCCGGTCGTCCCCCGCCAGCCGATCGAAGAGTCGCGGGCGGCGGCGTTGTGCGCCCAGAGCACGTTCACGATCCGCCACTGGCCGTCGATCTTCGCCAGCTGCAGGTAGTCGTAGAAGGCGCTCGACACCACCTTCGCGACGGCCAGATCGTTCCCGATATCGAAGACGGTGGTGGTGATGTTCCGGGCTTCGGGCACGATGTACGTCACCCGTGCCCGGACGATCTCGATCAGCTGAGTGGAGCCGGATTTCCCCAGGTACTGACCGCCGCCCTGCGGCGCGGACGTGACCGTCACCTTCGTCAGTTCGGGGTGAACGCCCCGTGCCACCCGGTCGGCATCGGCATCCAGGGCACCCTCCATGTAATCGAGAGCGGCCCGGACAACCGCCTGGCGTTCGGACTCGGACGCAACGTTCTGCTGGGCGCGGGCCGTCGGAACCGGGATTGCGGCGATCGCGACCGTCACCGCAATCACTATGCCTCTTTGCATGGGTCATTCTCCTTTATCCGGGCGATCCCGCCGGGCCGGGACGATCTCAACATCGCCACGGAATACGCGCGTATCCCGGGGCGTGTTGTTGGGAAGAAAGTACCCATTCCGGCCCCGGCGGGCCGGAGCGATCGCCTAAAGCCGCCAGAGGTAGCTGGCCTTGAAGAAGATGCCGCGGTGCATCTCCAGGAAGCGGTCGGCCGCGATATAATCCCCTGCTCCGGCATCCCACTTCATTTTCTCATACAGCGAGCCGTATCCCAGGTGAACGACAGTGCCGGGGATCCAGGTGAAGGAGATCAGGAAGTCGGTGGTGAGGTTCTCGTAGAAGGAGTTGTACTCAACGATTGCGCGCAGGAAGAGGTAGCGGTGGATCTGGTAGGTGTTGAGGCTGCGCAGGATGGACTGATCCAGTACCCGGACGTCATCAGATTCGCGGTACAGATCCTGGTAGACCCATGTGTTGGTGGAGTTTAAATGCTCCGAAGGCTGGTAGATGATCGAAACCGAGGCGGTGTTCCCATACCCCTGCCACGGATCGGCGTAGGAGTACCGGATCTTCCCGCCGGTCCGGAAATACAGGCTCCCGAAGAAGCCCTTGGTGAACTGGCGGTTGGCCCGCATGCGCAGCCCGCTGGTGTCGTATGTCTGCCCGGCGAAGACCTCACTTTCCACGACGTACCCGACCTGCAGCCAGGTGCTGCGCGGCATGATCAGACGCATGTCGAGGGCGGCACCCCGCTCCCACAGATCGTCGAAGGCATCGTGGAGACCGAAGAGGTGGACCAGGGTGTCGACCCGCTGGAAGGTTTCGGACTGCGGGTAGAGCATCCGCAGTATCCCGAACTGGCCGCGGGTGAGACCGGTCCGGGCGACGAAACCGGCGTCGGCCTGGAAGTTCCGGGAGAGATCCTGGGCGATCGCGTTCACGAGCCAGTCGCGGGTGGCATACGAGTAGTCCAGGCCCACGGCGTGACCATCCCTCGTGGTACCGAGCAGATCGTCGCTGCTGTGGCAGTAGAAACCATAGAGACTGAGCGTGCTGGAGGGATTGAGCCGGATATAGGCGTCGGGACCGACGACGGCGTTGGAGGACTCTTCGGTGGTGCGCAGGGTTGCGAAACTGCCGATGAAACTGTCCCCCCCCAGAGCCTGCTTCGACCGGAATATGGCGAAATCGGCGGTTTCGCCGT
>CAYSYY010000111.1:521-9527 GCA_964435265.1 uncultured Gemmatimonadota bacterium | reverse complement strand
CGAACCATCTTCGACCTCATGACGGTGGGCTGCTTCCCCTTCTTCGTCCTGATGTTCTTCTCCGGCGGGCTCTTCCCCCTGCCCGAGCCCCGGCTCCTCACCCTGGCCGGGCACACGATCGCCGTGAACGACGTCCTGCCCACCACCCACGCCATCGACGCCCTGGGCAAGATCATGAACCACGGCGCCGGACTCCGGGAGGTGACCTGGGAGCTGGCCTGGATCCTCGGCCTGACGCTGCTCTTCTTCGTCCTCGGCCTCGGCCTCTTCACCCGCCGGCACCTGCGGGCGGGGTAGGGCGGCGGTCCCGCTTCAGTCCCCACACGGTCAGCGCTTTTCCGGCGTGGGATCTCGACCGCTGCCGGGTCAGAGGTATGATACCCGCGATTCGCACCCGGCCGGATCGAAACGGCCGACCCTGAACTCGTGTCCACGTCGTACCGGGGCGAAGGAGTCCTGTATGAAACGCCGGATCACGAAGCACCGCTTCATCCCCATCTTCAGCATCCTGCTGGTCCTGCCGCTGTTTTCGATCAAGGCTCAATCCGCTCTGGAACAGAGGATCGACGACCTGATCGAGCCGCTGGTGGCCGGGCATACCTTCAGCGGCAGCATCCTGGTGGCCCGCGAGGGGCGAGTGCTGCTGGCCAACGGCTACGGCCTGGCCGATCGGGAGGGGGGAGTGCCGAACACCCCGGCGACGAAGTTCCGGATCGGTTCGCTGACCAAGGCCTTCACCGCGGCGGCCGTCCTGCTCCTGCAGGAGGAGGGCAAACTCGACGACGACGATCCGCTCGCGCGTTTCATCCCCGACTACCCGGAGGGCGATCGCATCACCCTCCGGCATCTACTCTCGCACACCTCGGGCATACCCAACTTCACGGCCCTGCCGGAATACGCCGAATATTCCATCCATCCGGCCACGCTGCCGGGAACGATCGCACTGTTCCGGGATCTGCCCCTGGAGTTCGAGCCGGGCTCGCGGTTCCGCTACTCCAACTCCAACTACATCGTGCTCTCCTATGTGATCGAACAGGTGACCGGAAGCACCTATGAAGAATTCCTACGCCAGCGGATCTTCGAACCGCTCGGCATGAATGATACCGGCTACGACCACAACGATCCGGCTCTTCCCGGGATGGCCCGCGGATACGACTTCGACGCCGAAGCCGGAAAGCTGCGGGAGGCTTCCTATATCGATATGACAGTTCCCGGTGGAGCGGGGGGGCTTTACTCCACCGTCCGGGATCTCCTCATCTGGCATCAGGCTCTCTCCGACGATCGACTGCTCACGCCGGCCTCGCGGGCGCTGATATTCACCCCGGTCCGCAGCGGTTACGGATACGGGTGGGGGATCCAGACAGCCTTCGCGGACCGCCTCACCATCAGCCACCAGGGGGGGATCAACGGCTTCCTGAGCGCGATCTGGCGTTTTCCCGATGAGGACCTGGTGATCGTCGCCCTGAGCAACTCGATCAGCGAGGAAACGTCACGGCTGCTGGGCCGGATCCCGGCGGTGGTTCTCTTCGACGGCCGCCGGTGATCCGCCGTAACAAATCCGGCACCGGTTCCGTCATTCCGGGGTAAGGGAATCCCGTCCGTCCGGCGGGGCCTCACCTCTCCGGACGGATCCACGTGATATCGTAGCCGGAGCCGGACCATGATCTTCAGAGCACGCGCGATCCCTTTGCTGGCGGTACTCGCCGGCGGCATCCTTACCCTTCCCGCCTGTTCCGAGCCGGTTGACGTCGAGGCCGAGAAAGCCGCGGTGGAGCGGGCGGTCAGAGCCTCGATCGAGTGGGCCCTGCACGACAAGGACAAAGACCTGCTCTTCAGCGTCATCGCCCATGACGATGATTTCTTCATCTGGCATCCCGACTCGACCTCGACCGTCACCTCGTGGGCGCAGTTCGAGAGGAATACCGACGAGGTCTTCATGGCTCCCACCTTCCGGGCGGTCCGGACCGAGCTGCGCGACCTGCACATCGGTCTGGCGCAGGAGGGGAATGCCGCCTGGTTCCGGACCTATCTCGACGACATCGGGGAGTGGAGCGGTCGGGAGGCGGGCTGGCTCAACGTGCGCTGGTCCGGCACGCTGGAGAAGCGCGCCGACGGCTGGAAGGTCGTGCAGATGCACTTCTCCTTCCCGACCGATCGCTTCACCGATCGATAGGGCTGCCACCGATAGGATTGCCACCGACTTCAGGGCCGCCACCCGGGATCGGGATCCGGGGAGCAGCCTGCCCGCTACCGCCGCGGTCTATATCTATCTCATTCTAGCATGAAACATAGCTAGACAACTCTCCGTAACAAGATCCGGACCTGGACACGACCGGTACCGGATCCCGATCGGTCCGGATCGTGATCCGGCAACAGAGGATTCAAGGAGCAGAGATGGATATACCGATCCGCATGACCTACGCCACCGCCGCCGTGCTGCGGGCCCTCGAACTCGGCTACCGCTACGGCTTCGACATCGCCGATACGACCGGCCTGCGGCGGGGATCGGTCTACCCCGTGCTGCGCCGGCTCGAGAAAGCCGGCCTGGCCGCGGCCGAATGGGAAGAGGGCACGATCGCTCACGATGCGGGCCGTCCCCCGCGCCGCTACTACCGCCTCACCCCGCTGGCCGATGAGATCGTGGCCGAGGCGAAGAACCGCTTCCCGGCCGTCGTGGCCGGGATCGTCCCGCTCCGGGGCGGGAACCCCGCCTGACGGTGCCGGGGAAAGGTTGGGAGCGATGACCGAAACCGGACGCAGAAAGCTCTTCCGGGCCATCAGCCGGCTGGTGCCGGCCGGGCGGCGGGCCGACTGGCTGCATGAGTGGGAAGCCGAACTCGCCGCCCGGAGCCGGGAGCGCTCGAAACCCGTGGTCATCCGCGATGCCCTCGAAGACGTCCTGCGCACCCGCTGGCAGCTGAGGAACCGCTCGATGCTCCTTCACGATATCCGCTACACCCTGCGCACCTTCCTGAAATCGCCGGGCTGGACCGCCACCGCCCTGGGCACCCTGGCCCTCGGACTGGGCGCCACGATCACGATCTTCACCCTGCTGTACGGGATCGTGATCAGGCCGCTCCCATACCCTGAGTCCGACCGGCTCATCGCCATCCACCGGATCCCGTGGGGCTGGCAGACGATCTCGTGGCCGGTCTGGGAAGATCTGCACGAACGCCAGCAGGTCTGCGAGGATGTGGGCGTGTTCGCTTTCCGCTATGCGACCATCCGGCTGGGCGAGACGCCTGAAGAGATCATCGGCTCGCAGGTCAGCACCAATCTCTTCGGGGTTCTGCAGGTCCAGCCGGCGCTGGGGCGTGCCTTCACCCCGGAGGAGGACCTGCCCGGGGCGGCCGATGCCGTGATCCTGACCCACGGGTTCTGGCTCACCCGCTTCGCGGGCGATCCGGAGATCCTGGGGCAGACCATCGAGCTGCGCGAGGTGCCCCATACCATTGTCGGCGTGATGCCCGAGGGCTTCACCTTCCCCACCCCGCAGGTCGCGTTCTTTACCCCCCTGGCGCGGGCTTCGCGGAACCCCTCCGCGTTCTACCTGCAGGCGGTCGGGCGCCTGAAAGAG
Source organism: uncultured Gemmatimonadota bacterium (assembly GCA_964435265.1). Lineage (GTDB taxonomy): Bacteria > Blakebacterota > Blakebacteria > Blakebacterales > Blakebacteraceae > CAYSYY01. The sequence continues at coordinate 5,950 of CAYSYY010000111.1, read as the reverse complement.
GGCGTGAGCGTGGCGGCGGCCCGGGAGTACGTGACCGGCACCGCCTGGGTCATCCCCGCCCGTGAGGATCGGGAGGAACGGATCATCCCGCTCGATGTCAAGAGCCTGCTGGACTACATGACCTGGCAGGTCCGGCCGACCCTGATCATGTTCCAGCTCGCCGTTCTCGCGGTTCTCCTGATCGGCGCCCTCAACGTGGCCAGCCTGATGCTGATGCGGCAGGTGATGCGGCAGCGGGAGACCGCCGTCCGGATCGCTCTGGGAGCCGGCCGGAGCCGCCTCCTCCGGCTGGCTCTGACCGAGTCGGGGCTGCTGGGTCTGCTCGGCGGATTGCTCGGTATGGGGCTGGCGGCCGTCGGAGTGCGCGTCCTGCTCGGCGTCCTGCCTTCGGATATCCTCCTGCTCGAGAGGGTGGCGTTGAACGCCCCGGTCGTGGTGATCGGCCTGCTCACCGCCCTGGCGGCCGGCGGCCTGATAGGACTCATCCCGATCCTGAAGATCTCGCGGCGGGGCATCGCCGGCGCCCTGCGGGCGATGGGACGGAGCATGACCGGCGGGGCCGGACGGGCCCGGGTGCAGAACGTCTTCGTCGGCACGCAGCTGACCCTGACCGCGGTGCTCCTGATCGTCAGCGGTCTGCTCCTGCGCAGCTTCATCGGGCTGGCCTCGATCGAAACCGGTTTCGAGACTAACCGGGTGCTCGTGGCCGATTTCCCTCTTTCACGCACGGCCTACGCCACTCCGGCCGCCCGGATGTCGTTCTACGATGAACTGGTGAGCGGGCTCGAGGCCCGTCCCGGGATCGAGCGGGCGGCCGTGACGGTCTATACCCCCCTGACGGGATCGTGGTCGGACAGCCGGATCGCGATCGAGGGGATCGAAGAGATCTCCGATGATGACGCCTTCGTAGAGATCCACCAGCCCGGGACGGGCTACTTCGAGACCATGGGCATCCCCCTGCTCGCCGGACGCGACCTGACTCCGGTCGAGATAGCCGGGGCCGAACCGGTCACCCTGGTGAACGAGACGATCGTCCGTCGTTTCTTTCCCGAGTCCGATCCGATCGGCCGGCGCCTGCGTATCGGCGGTGAGGGATCACCATGGTTGACGGTAATCGGGATGGTCGGGGATGTCGTCTTCAGGAGCCTCGACGCCCCCCCCGCCAATCAGGTTTATGTTCCCTGGTCGCTCTGGAATCCGCTCTCGTCCCTCGATGTGGCCATCCGCTGTACCGGGGATCCGCGCGATCAGGCGGCCACTGTCACCGAAGTGTTCCGGAGCCTCGATCCCGACATCCCTCCCCCCGGCCTGAGGCCGCTCCGGGATATCGTGGCCGACTCGCTCGCCAACAATCGCCTGCTGGCCGTGATCGTCGGGATCTTCGGCCTGACGGCGCTATTGCTGGCCCTGATCGGTATCTACGGCGTTGTCGCTTACGGGATCGCCCGGCGCAGCCGCGAGTTCGGGATCCGCCTGGCGGTCGGTGCCTCCCCGGGCCGCATCATCGGGGATGTCGTCCGACAGTCGTTCGGGCTGCTTGGCCTGAGCCTGGCCGCCGGTGTCGCCGGCGCCCTGCTCCTCTCCCGGGTCGTCCAGAGCTTCCTGGTGAACGTCGAGGCCCGGGATCCGCTGATCTTCGTATCGGTAACGCTCCTGGTGGCCCTGATCGCGCTCGCCGCCACCTGGCTTCCCGCCCGCCGCGCCGGCCGGCTCGACCCGGTGACGACCCTGCGTATAGAATGATCCACGGCCGCGTGCGGTAACGCGGCACCCGAACCATCGGCATGTCACCCCCCGGAGCGAGATTCGATACAGGATCACGCACGGGGGTATGACCGCGAATGACCTCACCTTCCCGTCCACGCGATGACGGTACACCGGCGGCCGGGCTCGACCGGGATGGCGCCCGGCGTCTGATCGACGCGCTGCGCGGGGAACTCCATCACCACAACCACCGTTACTACGTTCTCGACGCACCCGAGATCTCCGATGCCGCCTACGACCGGCTCTTCCGGCGCCTGCAGGAACTCGAGACGGCCTGGCCCGAGTTCGCTTCCCCCGACTCGCCCACCCGCAAGGTCGGCGCGACCCCCGCCGACGAGCTCCCGCCCTTTCGGCACGTCCTGCCCATGCTGAGCCTGCAGAACGCCTTCGATCTGGAGGAGGTGCGCGAATGGCAGGGCCGGGTCTACCGGGGACTCGGGCTGACGGCCGAGGGGGAGGACGAGACCGATCCCGGGCGCGATCGGGTCGAGTACGTCGCCGAACCGAAGTTCGACGGAGCGGCCATCGAGATAGTCTATGAGAACGGAATCCTCACCGTCGGCGCCACCCGGGGGGACGGTGTGACTGGAGAAGAGGTGACCGACAACGTGCGCACCATCCGGTCGGTTCCCCTGCGGCTGCAGCCGGTGCGCCCCGGAGCCCGGCCGGTGCCCGCCCGGCTCGAGGTGCGCGGCGAGGTGATGATGCTGCGCGCGGAGTTCGCCGCCATGAACCGGCGCCGGCTCGAAGCGGGGGAGAGCCTCTTCGCCAATCCGCGCAACGCCGCCGCCGGTTCCCTGCGCCAGCTCGACTCCCGTATCACCGCCGCCCGCCCGCTGGTGTTCTACGCCTACGGGATCGGTCGGATCGAGGGCCTGGCCGGGGAACCGCTCGCCACCCACGCCGAGGTGCTCGAGGCGCTCTCGGGCTGGGGCTTCCGGATCGCCGACCGCCTGTGTTCAGCCCGCACCCTGGACGAGGTGGCGCGGTTCTGGTCGGATCTCGTGGCCGACCGGGAGGAGATCGCGTATGAGACCGACGGCCTGGTGCTCAAGGTGAACGATTTGACCTTCCAGGAGACCCTCGGGCAGGTCAGCCGCTCGCCGCGCTGGGCGGTGGCGTGGAAGTTTCCCGCCCGGCAGGAGACGACGGTGGTGCGCGACATCGAGATCTCGGTCGGGCGCACCGGCGCCCTGACCCCCACCGCAGTGCTGGAACCGGTCGAGGTGGGGGGCGTGACGGTGAGCCGGGCCACCCTGCACAACCGCAGCGAACTCGAACGCAAGGATGTTCGCATCGGCGACACGGTGCTCATCCAGCGGGCCGGCGAAGTGATCCCCGAGGTGGTGCAGGTGATTCTCGAAAAGCGACCGCCGGGAGCCCGGTCCTTCCGGTTCCCGGGGCGCTGCCCGGTCTGCGGCTCCGAGGTCGTCCAGCCCGAAGGCGAGATCGTCATCCGGTGCCTGAACCTCGCCTGCCCGGCCCAGATCAAGGAGCGGATCTTCCACTGGGGCTCGCGCGAGGCGATGGACATCGACGGGCTGGGGGAGAAGCTGGTGAACCAGCTGGTGGAGCGGGGGCTGGTGCGCGATCCGGCCGACCTCTACGAACTGGAACCCGAACAGCTGGCCGGTCTGGAACGGATGGCCGAGAAATCGGCCGCCAACCTCGTGGCCGCCCTCGCCGAGACCCGGACCGCCCCGCTCGACCGCTTCCTCACCGCCCTGGGGATCCGGCATGTCGGCACCCACGTGGCCCGGGTCCTGGCCCGGGAGTTCTCTTCGCTCGCGGCCGTGATGGCCGCCGATTCCGAACGGCTCGAGGCGGTGAACGAGATCGGGCCCGAGGTGGCGGCCCAGCTCACCGCCTTCTTCTCCCGGCCCGAGAACCGCCGCCTCATCGAGCGCCTGCTCGCCCACGGGGTGCGGCCCTCGTGGCCGGCGCAGGGGGAAGAGACGTCCGGCGTGGAGATCGATCTCGGCGGGAAGGTCTTCGTCTTCACCGGCGAACTCACGACCATGAGCCGGGACGAAGCGAAGCGGATCGTGACGGGCCTCGGCGGGCGGGCGACCGGATCGGTGAGCGCGAAGACCGATTACGTCGTGGCCGGTCCGGGGGCGGGGAGCAAGCTCGGGAAAGCCCGCGAGCTGGGCGTGGCGGTCCTCGACGAGGCTGCCTTCCTGAAGCTCGTCGGCCGGACCTGACGGAGACCGTTCCGGTGACGCCCGATCCGGCTCCCGGCATGATGTCGGAACCATCTCCGGGACCAGCCTCCGATCTCACAGCCGCCCCGCTGCTCCCGGCGTCCTTCTATGAACGCTCCACCGATGCGGTGGCCCGCGATCTGCTGGGACGTTTCCTCTGGCGCCGGTTCGAGGACGGGGTCACGGCCGGCGGACGGATCGTCGAGACCGAAGCCTACTTCGGACCCGACGATCCCGGTTCCCACGCCCGGCGCCGCACCCCGCGCTCCGAGATCATGTACGGTCCCCCCGGCCGGGCCTACATCTACTTCACCTACGGCATGCATTTCTGCCTCAACGCGGTGGCGCACGAACCGGGGCGGGCCGGGGCGGTCCTGCTGCGCGCCCTCGAACCGTTTCGCGATCTCGAGGGCATGGCCCGGCGCCGGGGCGATGTGGTCCGCCGGACCGACGGAGGCATCAGAGAGCGCCTGCTGTGCAGCGGTCCGGCCCGGCTAACACGCTCGCTCGGGATCGGCCGTGACCTCAACGGAACCGACCTGCGGGGCCCGATCCTCTGGATCGCGGGCGCCGGTGAGGTCCCCGAGGCGGAGGTGACGGTCACGGCGCGGATAGGACTGAGCGACGGCTGCGAGCTGCCGGCCCGCTTCATCGTGACGCACAGCCCCTACCTCTCGCGCTGATCGGAACACGTGTTGCTCCCGCCCCGGAACGGACGGGCATCCGGCCGCGGGCGGGGCCGGCGATTTCCCGCCGCCGGGATGAATCCCCGAAATCGAGTTCTGCGTATCAGGAAACAGAGTGGGGATGAAGGAGAGCGACGCCCGACGGTGCCGAACATCGCGCCGCCGGGCGTCTACTTTCGGTGGGCCTGCTTCCCCCTCACCTCAGCCGCCGCCCCCGGCGGCGGACCCCCCCCCGGCGGCACCCCCCGTTGGCGGGACCCCCCCCGGCGACATCCTGGTTCCCCCGGCCGCGTCCTTCCGATTACTTATGTGGAACAGGGCGTGAAGGGTGGGGCAGGGCGTGAGGAACGACCGCCATCCGAACCGGGGGATCCATGGCCGATGAACTGATCATCAGGGGAGCGCGGGAGCACAACCTCAAAAGCATCGATCTGATCATCCCGCGCGACCGCCTGGTCGTCATCTCGGGGCTCTCGGGCTCGGGGAAATCGAGCCTGGCCTTCGACACCATCTACGCCGAGGGGCAGCGCCGCTACGTCGAGAGCCTCTCGGCCTACGCCCGGCAGTTCCTCGACCTGATGGAGAAACCCGACGTCGACTCGATCGACGGGCTCTCCCCCGCCATCTCGATCGAGCAGCGTTCGGCCGGCCGTAATCCCCGTTCGACGGTGGGGACGGTGACCGAGATACACGACTACCTGCGCCTGCTCTACGCCCGCATCGGAAAACCCCACTGCCCGCAGTGCGGCCGGCCGATCGCGGCGCAGACCGCCCA
>CAYSYY010000111.1:0-511 GCA_964435265.1 uncultured Gemmatimonadota bacterium | reverse complement strand
CTGGCGGGAATGCTCGAACGCGCCGCGGAGACCTGGCCGGAGGGGGAGAAGATCCTGCTCCTCGCTCCGCTCATACGGGGGCGCAAGGGGGAGTTCGCCGATCTCTTCGGCCGGGCCCTGCGCGACGGGTACGTGCGGATGCGCGTCGACGGCGAGATAGCGGCGATCGATCCCGAGCGCCGCCTCGACCGGAACAGGAAGCATACCATCGAGATCGTGGTGGACCGGGTGGCGGTGAACGCCGCCGGCCGGAGCCGGATCGCTGATTCGGTCGAGACCGCCCTCGGTCTGGCCGAGGGGCTGCTCACGGTCATGCGGGCCGATTCCTCCGAGGAACTCTTCAGCGAACATTTCGCCTGCCACGAGTGCGGGCTCTCCTTCACCGAGCTGGAACCGCGCAATTTCTCCTTCAACTCCCCCTACGGCGCCTGTCCGACCTGTGACGGCCTGGGCACCGAGTTCTACTTCGATCCCGAACTCATCATCCCCGATCCCGCCCTCTCCCTGGGGG
>CAYSYY010000110.1:0-9567 GCA_964435265.1 uncultured Gemmatimonadota bacterium | reverse complement strand
GGTGCAGGTGCTGGTGGCGAACAGGTCGGTGCACCATGGATCGATCCCCCACCGGCCGGTGTGATGGACGGCGGCACCTGGTCGTGCCGTCGTATGGGTTTCATTAAAACTTATTTCATGAATACGTTACCCGTTTCAGGTTTGTTCTCCATATTTTTATCCGGACAGGTACTGGTCCCGACGGTCCGATTCCATTGACCCCGAGGACTCGATGTCACGTATGTTGTAGTACTACAGGTACTGACACCATGTATGCAGGGAGAGTGCTGTGTTCCAGACAACCCTCAAGAAAGGCAGCATGGAACTGGTCCTGCTCCATCTGGTGAGCGACCAGGACCGTCACGGATACGACATCGGCAAGCTCATCGAGTTGCGGACCGGCGGGAGGCTCACCTACCACCTCTCGTCGATCTATCCGGTCCTGCGCAGGATGGAGAAACGGGGCTGGATCAAGGGGCGTTGGGTGGAAAAGGCCGGCGAGCGCCGCCGGCGTTTCTATACCCTGACCGCGAAGGGGCGCAGGGCCCTGGCTTCACAGCAGGAACAGTGGCAGGAATTCGCCAACGCCATGGATGAGGTGCTGGAACTGAGCCGGGGATGAGCTGGGAGGACTACGTCCGCTCCCGTCTCGTCCTGCCGCCCGGTCGGCGGCGGCACGAAGACGAGATCGTCGCCGAACTGTCCGCTCAGCTCGAGGACGTCTACCGGCGGGCCCTGGAGCGGGGGGCGGCCGAGGAACGGGCGCGGTCTGAGGCGCTCGAGTATGTCGGCGACTGGGAGGCGCTGGTTCACCGGGTGGCGGGGGGGGAGAGGCCGAGTCTCAGGCCGATCCTGGAGGCGGGTTTCGACCGCACGGAACAGTACCTGCGCTCCCGGGGACGCCTGGGCGGAGCCTGTGCCGACTTCGGCTGGGATCTCCGTTTCACCCTGCGCACCTTCCGCCGCACTCCGGTCATGGTTGCCCTGATTGTCTTCACCCTGGGGCTCGGGATCGGCGCCAATACGGCCATCTTCAGCCTGCTCAATGTCGTTCTTCTGCGACCCCTGCCCTATGATCAGCCGAACGAACTGGTTGAGGTGAACCATCGGTATCTGGAGCGGGGTGACATCGCCGGCGTCTCGGTGCCCACCTGGCACGATCTCAGCACCGCCTCCCGGAGTTTTGAGAAGGTAGCGATCTGCGATCGTTGGATCCCCACCTTGAGCGGTTCTGGTGAACCTGCTCTGGCTGTCGGGGCGCTGATATCTCCCGGTTTTTTCGAAACCTTCGGGGCTTCACCCCGGAGCGGACGGTTGTTTCAACCCGACGATTATGAACCTGAAACCGAACGTACCGTCATCATCAGCCATGAATTGTGGAGGCAGCGATTCGCGGGCGATCCCGCCGCCCTCGGCCGCACCCTCGCCATTGATGGTGTGTCGTTCCTGATCGTGGGCATCATGCCGCCCGACTTCATCGAGTTCTTCGAGACCGGCCGGGAATTCTGGGTGCCGATGATTCTCCGAGCCGAAGACTTTGCGCCCGAACGCAGGATCTGGGGTCGGTATCGGTTGGTCGCTCGTCTCAGCCCGGGAGTGACGCCGGAAATGGCCGCCGAGGAAATGAGCAACCTGGCCGAAGCCGTCAAAGAATCCGAGCCCGGCGTGTTCCCGGAGGAATGGACGCTCTCCGTCACCACCCTCAGCGATCGGTTGCGGGATCCGTTCCGTACGACGCTGTTGATCCTGTTTGCGGCCGCCATCTTCGTGCTCCTGCTCATCTGCGCCAACCTGGCGGGATTGCTTCTGGCCAGAGCTCTCGAGCGGTGTCGCGAAATCGCCATCCGGCGGGCTCTAGGGGCCGGTCGCCGCCGGCTTTTACGCCAGTTTCTCACCGAAGGATTGGTGCTCTCACTGCTCGGCGGGCTGGCCGGTGTGGTCGTCGCAGTCGGGTGTTTTACGGTGATACGGCGGATCGCTCCGGGCACGCTCGTCCAGGCTGTATCCGAGATCGGATGCGAAACCCTCGCCGTTGCCCTGATCATATCGCTGCTGGTCAGTGTGGTTTTCGGACTTACTCCGTTCCTTCAGCTGACAGGGGAGAAGATCACCCGGACACTGAACGAGGGCGGCCTTGCCTCACATTCCAGTCGGCCTCAGGCGCGGTATCGGAACATCCTGGTATCGATGGAGTTCGCTATCACCCTCATCCTGCTGATCGGGGCGGGATTGATGATCCAGTCCCTGGGACAGCTTCGGCGGATTGATTCCGGATTCGAAATCCCCGACCTGCTGGCAGTCCATCTGCGGTTCCCTCCCTCCACCTATCCCGATGCCCATACGCAGATTTCCTTTCTCGATCGGCTCCTGCCCGCCATGCAATCCCTGTCCGGGGTCGAGGCGGTTGCCACGACTTCGATTATCCCGTTCACCGGTGAACAGTACACGACCCTTTTCCGCTGCGAAGGAGCCGGATATCCAGGGCAAGAAGGACGTGACTGGGATTCGCTGCCTCAAGGTGAGTTGCGCATCGTCAGCCCGGAGTTTTCGCAGACCATGGATTTCCCTGTCCTGAGAGGACGGTTCTTCGAGAGTGCTGATAATCTTGACTCGCTCCCGGTGGCGGTTGTTGATGACGTGCTGGCCCGTCAGTGCTGGCCCGACGAGGACCCCATCGGGAAGCGAATCACACTTTCCGACGCGAACGATCCCGAGGCGGTCTGGTTTACGATCGTCGGAGTGGTACCGAATCTGCAATACATCACCCTGGATGCCGAACGACGGGGACAGTTCTACCTGCCGTTCCGGCAGGTCGCGGGTAGTGACATCGGTCTGATCATCCGGACCCGGACCGCCCCGGCGATCCTGGCTCCTGCTTTGAGGAACGCTATCGCATCTATCGATCCCCGGCTGCCGCTGTCGAACATCGTTACCATCAAGCAACTCCTCGCTCGGTCGCTCGGCAGTCATCGGTTACTGATGATGCTCCTGACGGTTTTCGGGGGATTCTCGCTCTTTCTCGCGAGTGTCGGCGTGTATGCCGTCATGACTTACCTGGTCCGAGCCCGTTCACGGGAGATGGGGGTGCGTCGGGCGCTCGGGGCCGGTCGAGGGAATCTGCTCGCGTTGATTGTACGGGAGGGATTGCTGCTGGTTGTCATCGGTCTGGGATGCGGACTGCTGGGATCAGCGGTCCTGGTGCGCTTCCTGCGCGGACACCTGTACGGCGTCTCCCCCTTCGATCCGCTCACTTTCCTGGTTGTGTCCGGACTGCTTCTGATCACTGCTGTGATCGCCCTGAGCCTGCCGGCGAAGAGGGTGATGCAGGTGGATCCGGCGGTCAACCTGCGGAGGGAGTAAAAGGAGAGTCAGTCATGCGTGTGTACCCGTATCTCCGTTCACGGTCCCGGATGCTCCTGCTCTGCGGTACTGTCCTGCTGGCGGGTTTCTGTTCCCCGGCCGGCGCCCGTACCCAGCAGATGCCGGCCAGGCTGAGTCCCGCCCTGCAGTCGGCTATCGTGGACTCGGTGGCAGCCGCGCTCCTCAGGACCTACATCTTCCTCGAGACCGCCGAGGAGATGGCCGACCTGATCCGCACGCGGGCGGCTGAGGGCGCGTATGCCGGCCATGCGGCGCCGCTCGATTTCGTCGGTCAGCTGACCGCCGATCTGCAGTCGGTGAGCCACGATCTGCACCTGCGGATCAGCGTCCGGCAGCCGTCGAACGTGGCCGCCGAACGGCTGTCACCCGAGGAACAGATCCGGCAGCGCAACGAATCTCTGCGCCGGGAGAACTACCGCTTCCAGAAGGTGGAGATCCTGCCCGGGAACATCGGCTACCTGAAGTTCAACAACTTCATCGAGGCCGAGCTGGCCGGCCCGACCGCGGTGGCGGCCATGAACTTCCTGGCCAACGTCGATGCCCTGATCATCGACCTGCGCGACAACGGGGGCGGCTCACCATCGATGATCCAGCTCCTTTCGAGTTACTTCTTCGCCGAACCGGTGCACCTGAACAGCTTCTACATCCGGCAGACCGACGAATGGGAGCAGTACTGGACCTACGCCCATGTTTCCGGACCGCGCCTGACCGACACGCCGCTTTTCATCCTGACCAGCAGCCGCACCTTCTCGGCCGCCGAGGAGTTCACCTACAACCTGAAGAACCTGGAACGGGCCACCATAATCGGGGAGACGACCCGGGGCGGGGCGCATCCGGTCACAGGGGTGACCTTCCAGTTCGAGGGGATAGCGATCGGCGTCTCCCGCCCCTACGGGCGGGCCGTGAATCCCATCACCGGCATGAACTGGGAAGGTACCGGGATCGAGCCGCATATTGCGGTTCCGGCCGATCGGGCTCTGGATCGGGCCCTGGAAGAGATCAGTCGAGGGGGGCGGGAGCGATAGCGGTAACAGTAACAGTAACAGTAACAGTAACAGCCATTTTTTGGAGCGGTCGACGACCGCTCCCGGCTTCCGCTACGATAGTGATCACTGAACCTGATGTTATGATTCTCTGGAGTCCACGATGAAAGAGCTGAATCGGATCCGACGAGGCACTGCCGGCGGTTTCCTTCTTGTCGGCACTCTGCTCGCTGTTGCCTGCGCGCCGGGCGGGCGCGGCACAACGAGCCTCCACATCGATCTGGAGCGGATCGACGGCGAAATGGCCTACGTCGGGTATAGCTTCGAGTTCGAGGCCGAGCGGGTGGCCCCGCGGATCGAACAGTACCATCCCGTGCTGCCCGAGCCGCTGCCCTCCGGGGCCGTCGTCGTCTACTGCCAGGCCGGTCCCTTCTTCGGACTGGTGCAGAAAAGGGCGGGGGAGTCGGGGATCGGACTCACCCTCGATGCCAACTGCAATCACGATCTGACCGACGATTCCGCTCTCGATCTGCCGCTCGTGGAAAGCTGGGCGGAGGGCACCGTCGTTCGGGTGTCCCGGAGCTATGAAACACCCGAACCGCACACCGTACAGCTTCCCTACCGTATCAGTTACATGACGCGTGAGGGTCGGGACGGTCAGGATGAGGATGCGATTACTGTCTGCGCCGACTACCGGTTCGCCGGCGCCTTCGAACTCGGCGGCCGGGAATACACTGTTGGACTCGACGATGGTGACGTCCGGGGCCGTTTCAACAGGGAAACTGCGGTCAACATCAGCGTCAGCATCGGGCTGACGGAGCAGATGGAGATCCCCGGTGCAGCGAAACACTACCGGCTCTTCGAACTGGCCGAGATCGGCGGCCGGCTCTGGGAATTCAACGAGATCGCCGAAGATGGAAGCTGGCTCGAGATCGTTGAGAGCGATCTGCCCAATATCGGTCTGGGCCAGGCAGTTCCCGATATGGAGATGACCGATATCGAAGGTGAGAGCTTTCACCTGAGCGACTACCGGGGGCAGGTCCTGCTCCTGGATTTCTGGCCGGCCTGGTGCGGGCCGTGCGTGGCCAAGTTCCCCGCCATCAACGAGATGGTCGAGCGGTACTCAGATCGGCCCTTCGCCGCCATCGGGATCAATATCGACGACGAGCGGCGCCTGGAGCTGGCCCGGCAGATCATCGCGGATTACGATCTTACCTGGCGCCAGGTGGCCGAAGGCAAAGGGGAGTTCATCTCGTCCTACCAGGTGCTGGGACGGTTGCCTGAACGGGCCATGTCGTTTCCCATCTACGTGTGCATCGACGAGGCGGGTGTCGCCCGGTACGCCACCAACGACTACCAGAACGTGGAGCGTTTCCTGGCCGCGCATTTCTCCGACGATGAGCGGGAACGCGGAGTCCGTTTCGTTTCTTTGACCGAACATCACCACGAGCAGACACCGGTGGATATGGCGATCGACTTCTCAAGCGAGCGGGCCCGGGCTCTGACCGACAACCCGGATCTGACGCTGCCCGGGGACCTGCCGGCCGGATACCGGCTCGGTCGGCTGCCGAACGGAACCGTGCTGCTGGCCTGGCCGTATGCGGCCGGGGAAAGTATCCATGTGGTACTGGATGCCGACCGCGACTTCGATCTGACCGACGATGAGGGAGCGGATATCCCCATCATCGCCGGAGAGGTTGATGATGAGGAGCCGGTGGCGATCACCCTGATCGTCGCCTATGCCGGCGGCGGTCGGGGTTTCCGGCCGATTCGTCTCTACGCCCGGTCGGCGGAGAGTAGTGCAGCCGGTGCTGAGCCAGCCGTCCGGTACCGGGGCGACAGCCAGACTTTCCGGGGCTCGTTCTTCGTCGGGAGGCGGGAGTACGAGATCGCCGTGCACGACCCGACCGGTGACTATCTCTTCACCGCCGAGGATTGGGCCGATTCAACCATCCTCACCCTGAGCCGGAAGCGGCGGGGTGAATGGGTTCCCGTCTATGCCGGGATCGACGCCGTTCCCATCGGGGGTGAGCGGTATCGGGTACGCTGGGTCTCCGACGACGGTGCCCTGATCGAGCTGGAACCGGTCCGGTAGGATTCGGATCGATTCGGTTTCCCGCATTCTCCGGCGCCCACACGACCGGTTGAAACAAACAGCTGTGTCCGGCGTATACTAAGAATCTTAGATAAGAATCTTAGTGCAGCGAACACGCGGATGTGTCCGGATCGAGGCTCAGATGTTCACATCGAGAAACCAGACCGCTCTGTTCTTTGGGATCGCACTGTCCACCTCTGTTATCGCGGGCGGTTGCGGAGATGCCGCGAGTGTCGGTAAAACGGCCTCGGAGATCGATGAATTCGTTGCGAGTTGGCATGAGGCGAACCGCTTCAACGGTTCTGTGCTCGTGGCCGAACGTGGAGAAATCATCTACGAGAGGGGTTTCGGCTACGCCGACATCGCCAACCGTATCGAGAACCGTCCCGATACCAGATTCCGGATCGGATCGATCAGCAAACAGTTCACAACCGTGCTCGTCTTTCAGCTGGCGGCGGAAGGGCTGATCGATCTCGACGGCAGGGTGTCGGAGTACCTGCCCGAGTACCGGCGCGATACCGGTGACCGCGTCACGATCGATCACCTGCTCCGGCACACCTCGGGGATCCCTGGGTACATCATCGATCGCCCCCGGGAACCCTACGAGGAACGTGACGTGAAGTGGTGCCTGCCGTATGACCGTGAGTACCTCATTCGTGAGTACATGAGTGGTGACCTGCTCTTCGAACCCGGTTCGCGGTACAAGTACTGCAACACCGGGTTCTTCCTGCTGCATGTCATCATCGAGCGGGTGACGGGTATCTCGTTCGAAGAGAACCTGCGCCGGCGGATACTCGATCCCCTCGGCCTGGTGGATACCGGTCTGAACAGGCCGGGGGACATCGTTGAGAACCGGGCCAACGGGTATCACAAAGTGCCCGGCGGCTTCCGGGAGGCGTACTCCTGGTATCCACCGAATATCTATGGGGCGGGAGGCATGTACTCGACGGTGCGCGATCTGCTCACCTGGAACCTCGCCCTGGAGCGGGATGCCCTGCTCGGAGCACAATGGCGCGAGAAGATGTTCACGCCCTACCTCACCGAGGGCGGAGCCGGGTACGCCTACAGTATCACATACGAGTCCCTTCGGTTATCCGAGGAACCGCCTCTGGAGATCGAGGTCACCTCCTTCAGCGGCGGCATGCCGGGCTTCGTCACGAATGTCTTCCGGTTTCCCGAAACGGGGCACATCATCGCCGTGCTCGACAACAGCTCGCAGCTCTCGCTGTGGAGTATCGCCTATGGCGCCTACCGCATCATCAGGGGCTTCGAGTCACAGCCGGCGAAACCGCAGGCGGCCGACCTGCTGGCCGAGATCGCCGTGGAGGAGGGTGTGGAAGCGGCGGTGCGGCGGTACCGCGAGCTCCAGGAGCACGGTTCTGAAGTCTACCAGACCGGCGATGTGGAGCGGGAACTCGGCGAACTCGGTTACAACCTTCTTCGGGCTCGGGAACTGGATGCGGCCATCGCGGTTTTCAATCTGAACGCCGAGCTCTACCCGAGCAGTGCCGACGTCCACCACCAGCTCGCCGAAGCCTACCTGCGGGCTGGTGATAGACAGCAGTCGACCGGCTTTGCAGCCCGGGCGAGCGAGTTGGAGAATCGCGAGGGCGAGCTGCTGGCGCTGATCAGGGCGGGAGAGTATGAAGCGGCGCGGAACCGGATCGAGGCGATCCGTCGGCGGGAACCGGAGGTTGAGATCTTCGCCTCTTACAACATCGGCCCCCTCTTCGGGCAGGCGTTCTCCGAGGAACGCAACGACGACGCCGAGGCGATCTGCACGATATGGATGCTTGGCAATCCAACAGCGGTGGGGCCGTACTTCTCGCTGGCTCGTGTCTATCGACAACTGGGTGATACCGAGCGGGCCGGGGAATGTTACGAGACAATCCTCGAGATCAGCGATAACAACGATCATCAGGAAGCCGCGAGAAGAGCCCTGGAGGAGATCCGGCCGCTGTTGCCACAAGGGTGACATGGGGCTCGAGATCCTGGAACGTGCCCGAGAAGGAAGCGGTTTCAGGTTCGTTCCAACCGCCGGCATCTTCTCTGGTGGTCATGATCATGATGTGGCTGCCCACACTGCGGGTGAAGAAGCACTCCCGGCCGTCGGGGCTGAAGGTGATGCCCCAGTCTCGGCCGGTAGATACGATCCCCTCGGCGAAGACGATCGGTGTCGTGCCGGGAGTGGGCTGTCCGAGGAAAGGCCCGCGAAGCGGTTCCTCCTGAGGAGCCGTATTGCCTTCCGCACAATGAGCGAAGAGGAGCAGAACGGCCAGGCTGGTTGGAATTGCACGCAGGTACCTTGTCCCGGGACGCAGAGCCGGCAGCATCTACACGGTCATTTTCGCCATCTTCACGAGCATTTTCGGCATCCTCGCCACCAGGGGATTGATAGATATTAATGACACCAGTGTCAATAATATCTATAGGTATGGTATGCTGGTTTACGCCGGTCACCCGATTCTTCCAGGATTAATCCGCTCGCAGAGACAGGATGGGATCGACCCGGGCAATCCGGCGGGCCGGCAGGCTGGTGGCCAGCAGCGCGGTGGCGGTAAGAAATAAGGCCACAGCCGCATAGGTGAGGGGATCGGTAGCGGTCACACCGAAGAGCATGTTCACCATCAGCCGGCTCAACCAGAAAGCAGCAATCAGTCCGATGACCAAACCGGCCAGGATGTATTTCATCCCCTGCCAGATCACGAGTCGGACGACATCGGTTCTGGTAGCGCCGAGAGTGGTGCGCAGGGCCATTTCGGCTGTTCGTTGAGAAACGAGGTACCCCATGACGCCGTAGATGCCGGCACAGGCCATGACGAGAGCCAGGACGGCGAAGGTGATCAAGAGACCGGTCGTGAGCCGGGGTGCGGAGAGTGATCCGGTGATGACTTCGGACATGGTTCGGATATTAGAGAGCGGCAGGTTGGGATCGATGTCACTCAGGAGCGCCCGGATCTCCGGGACGACCGGGATCGGATCGTCGACTGCGTGCACGATGAAGGTGACCGGATTCCACAGGCCTCTGTCATAGGAGAGATAGACAGCGGGCCGGGGACCGCCGAACGGCCCCCGTTCGGTCATACTGGTAACGACCCCGATGACGGTTCCAACCAGTTGAGGATCATT
>CAYSYY010000109.1:0-9580 GCA_964435265.1 uncultured Gemmatimonadota bacterium | reverse complement strand
AGGGCCGAGGCGTCCGGCCGGCAAGGCGCAAGGAGGAGGAATAGTGGTGACTATTTCGACGACGAGCAACGCCGCAGGGTGGAATGCATCGGCCCTCGAATGCGAGCGTAATTGCGGAATGGTGTACCAAGGTCGCCGCAGGCGTCGGGGTGCCAGAGCCCGCGCCGGTTCTCCTGCGCCTCGCGCCCGGCGGCCTCGAGCCGGTCGCCCCAGCGGACGGCGTCACCCCGGATGAAGACCGCACAGCCTTCCCGCAGGATGATCTCGTTCAGCATCCGCCCTTCGGGGTCCCACAGGTAGGCGAGCAGGCGCCCGTAGACGTCCTGTTCCACGCGATCACTTTCCAGTTCCAGGCATCCCGCCGCACCATCGACGAGCCCGGTCAGGAAGGCGGCCGCCTCTTCGGCGTAACACTCCGGCTCCGCGGCGCCGGATCCCGTCTCCGGTGCATCGAGCCCGAGCAGGCGGACCCGGCGGCCGTCGGTCAGGATCACGGTGTCCCCGTCGATGACCCGCTCCACGGTGACCCACCTCCGGCCCGGGGCCGTCGGCGGAGCGCAGGCGGCCGGGTCGACCGTGAGCGCAATGATGGCGAGAGCGAGGGCGGGGAGGCGGATGAATCTTCCCTGCATGGCGGTACCGTTCCGGGGGGCGGTGTCGGGGGACTGATCTAACGCGACCACTCCAGTGAGAGCAGCCACTCGCGGGGGGAGGTGAGGTTCCGTTCTATCTCGGTGGCCGTGTACCGGGTCAGATTACGGCCGTGCAGGGCGATGCACAGGCCGCCGAACTGGCGGCTCACCCGGGCGTCGAGACGGTAGAGCGGGATCCGGCGGTCGTAGGGGTACACGGCGAGGCGGGAGACCGGCGCGCCGTAGATCAGGTCCGAGGCCAGCCGCCATCCCCCCCCCCGCAGCTCGATCGTACCGCTCCCCTGGCGCGGCCGGCGGTAGGCGAGCGGCTCGCCGTTCTCGAGATCGCGGGCCGAGAGCCAGAGGTAGGATATCTGACCCCGCAGCCAGCCCCGAGGAACGGCGGCCTGCAGCGAGAGCTCCGCACCCTGCAGACGCGCCGTCTGCACGTTCCGGAACTGGATGTTCCCGTCGAGGGTGGCGACCCCCTCGATCATCGAGGCATAGCGGTTGTGGAAGAGCGAGACCTCGAAACGCACGAGCCTCGCCAGCGTGACGCTGCCGCCGATCTCGCCCCCCCAGGCGGTCTCGGGTTCGAGCGCGGGATTGGGCACCACGGTATAGCCGCCGGTGGCGATCGACGCGAACAGCTCGGCCACGCTCGGTGCCCGGAAGCCTTTACCCACGATGAGCCGTAGAGTGCTCTGCTCAGAGGGCGCGAGTACGAACGCCGCCTTGGGACTGAAGACGAGACGGGCGCCGGTTTCGCTGGTATCGTGGACATCGAGCCGTCCGCCGGTGCTGAAACGGACCCCCGGGCCGATCTCCAACTCGTCCTGCACATACACGGCGGCCTCGGAAACCGACGGGGTGCCGTAGATACTGGAGCTCACGGCGGTCGCACCCCCGGTGGCTCCAAGGGTGAGGGTACCCAGACCCGAGGCCACCACGGCATGGGCGTCGAGGGCGGCGCGGGTGATGGTGCCGGTATCGTCGTTGTCCCGGAAGTAGTTGCGCCACTGCACGGTGAAGAGGTGGGGCTGGAGCTGCAGGTAAGCCCCCCGCCCCAGCAGACGACGCCAGCTCGAGGTCAGCATCAGCTTGTCGGAGCGAATCCAGTCCCCCTGCTGCAGCGGATCCACCCGGTACGGCTCGTTCACCCTCCGCCATTCGATGAAGTGGCCGCGCTCGTTCCGGGCTATGGTGGTGGTGAGGTTCCATCGGTCGCGCCCCCCTTCAGGACCCTCGAGTTTCACCAGAGTGTGCAGGTAGCGACTCCAGCCGTTCTCCCGGAAACCATCGGTGTATTCATAGCCCCCCGAGACCAGCAGCCCGAGGGAGCCGAGTGGACGAACGACGGTGCCCTCGAGGGCCCGGGTCCAGGCACGCTCCTCCCGCCAGCGGTATTCGGGATAGTACGGATCGTCCCAGGTTCCCAGACGCAGACGGGCGTAGGCGGCCGGTCCGAGGTGGGCGGAACGGGTGATCACATTGACCACCCCCCCCATGGCCGAGGATCCGTAGAGGGCGCTGGCCGCCCCCTTGACCACTTCGACCCGCTGGATGACCTCGGCCGGCAGGGTATCCCATCGCACGTTGCCGGTATCGCCTCCCAGGGCCGGCACCCCGTCCAGCAGCACCAGCACCCGTCCCCCGGCCCCCCGGTTGTAGCCGGTGGAGCCGCGGATACCGAGCTGATCGTCGACCATGGTGACGCCCGGTACCAGAGGCAGCACCGCGTCGAGTCGCGGCGCGGCCCGCGCCTGGACCTGGGCGACATCGAGCACAGACACCGCCGAGGCGGCCTCCTCCACCCGCTGCTGGGTCCGGGCGGCGGTGATCACGACGTCGGGCAGGGAGAGGGGGGCGGGGACGAGCTGCACATCGAGGCCCACCACCCCACCCGACGGCACCTCGAGCTCCCTGTACTCGACCGTGTACCCGACGACCGAGAAGCTGATCCGTTGAGGACCCGCCGGAATGTTCAGCAGACGGTACTCGCCGCGGGCATCGGTCATGGTTCCGAGAAGGGTGCCGACCACGCTGATGTTCGCGGCCGGCAGCGGCCGGCCGGTACCGGACTCGGTGACGGTGCCGCGAACACTGCCGGTTCCCTCCTGAGGTGACGCCGCCGGCAGGGCCAGGATGAGGGCGGCGAAGAGAACCTTCACGGCCGTTCCTCCGGCGCTCCGGGCTCAGGCGGCACCCGCGAGAAATCGGCATTCAGATCGATGCGCCTGAGGTTCCCGGGAGTGATCAGCACCGGGCCGGGTTCGGACGGATCGTCGGGATCGGGGTAAAAGCCAAGCTCGACCCAGGAGGCCAGATTGAGGATGTTGTCGCCCGACCTCATCCAGGCGACGACGAGGTAGCCGTAGGCACCGGCCGGCACCGCCCAGGTGAAATCGAAAGAGGTCACTCCGAAAGCGGGAGCCTCGGTGAAGAACACGGGGAGACCGCTCTCGTTGGACACGGGTTTCTCAGCGAAGAGCGCAACGGCCACCACCCCGGTATCGGCCGGCCAGGTGCCGTGGAGAGTCACCTGCCCCGCAAGCCCCGTCGTCCCCGGGCCGACCGGCGCCAGACCGTGCCCACACGCCGCCACGCTGATGAGGATGATCAACGGGGGGAGGAAACGGCTCGGTCCCGGCATGCCCCTCCTATTTGGCGGCCACGAAGAGGGTGATCTGGAACTCGCTCATGAGGATGTTCCGGTTGGAACCGGGGACGTTTCCCCCCATGATCGCCGCTTTGTAGCGGCCTTCGAGCATGAGCAGCGTCGTATCGTTGATGCGTCCGACGCTCCGGGCATAGAACAACTGCCCGCCCAGCCCGATATGGGTGAAGGGATCCCGCAGGAAGGTGTCATTGACCGCCTGCATGGCGGCGGTGGGGAGGGGATCGTGGGTGAGGAGATGGTAGCCGATCCCGGCCCCGTAGAGGGTCCTGCGTCCGGCGGCCGCCCGGGTGAGGTTGGCCATGATCGAGAACCCGCGCTGCTTGATGGTCGGTACGATGTATTCATGCAGGTTCACCGGAACTTTGAACCGGCCGTTGGTCTTGCCCAGCTGACCTTCGACTTCGACGATGATGAAGTATGTCTCTGCTTTCACGGGGATCGCCCAGCCCAGGCGCCCGTGCAGCTGGCCGGAGGCGGCTTCGAGATCAGGCCATGGTTCGCTGGTGTAGTCACCTATGTTGACGTTGGTGCCGAGGCCGATATGGAACTGACCCGGCTCGTTCCTCGACTGGGTGCTGAAACGCGGGGTGAACTGCGCGCTGGCGGGGGGGGCGGTGAGGGCAAGCGCGAGCGCCGCGGCGGCGGCGGCGATCAGGATGCGACGGATCGACATGTAGACTCCTCTGCCAGGAACCTCTCCCCGGTCACAGCCGCTGCAGGTCGTCCGGTCCGGGGCCGGGGGGCGGCGGGACTGTATCCCCGCCCAGTTTCTCGATAGCCACGAGGCGATCTCGTTCGAAGCGCAGCAGAACCTCATTGTATTCTTTCGTGTCGGCATAGTACCAGGTTTCGACCAGTTCGCCCACCCCACGCGTGGAATCGGGCGGACCGAGAGTCACCCGCACCATGCCGCGGGTCATCCCTTCGACCAGGAGTTCCTGCTCCATCGCCGCGGCTATCTCTTCTTCGTACTGACGACGTTCTTCGAGCTCTTTTTGTTCAGTGAAAATCCGGTACCTGCTCCAGAGCGCCAGACCGACGGCGGCGACGGCGATCACCCCGAGAGTAACCAGAACGGCCCGCAGGGCCTTACGCTCGATGATATCAAGACGCATCGCCGGTCCGCCTTTCGTGCTTGCTCAAACCGCTTCTACACGTTAGACGTCGAGGAGCCCCCATAACTTATGCGGAAAGAACGACGTGTTCAGCAAAAAGGTGAAAGAATCCGTCCTCGCCGCCGTGCTGCTCCTGCTCCCCCCCGGACCGGGGAACCGGGATACCGGGCCGCAGCTGCCTCTTGATACCGGCCGCATCCCGACCGGTCGCTGGACCTACCGCGTTCTGGTGAGCGGCGAACCGGCGGGCGAGTTCACCAGTACGATCAGCCGTGAGGGCGAGGCGATCATCTCGGAGAGCAGTCTGAGCGGCACCTTCATCCAGCAGGGAAGTGTGACGGCGGCCGCCGCAACCCTGCGACCGGTCCGGTCCCGGACCTTCATTTACGAACCGGGAGCGGGCTCGACGACCGCTCAACTCAGCTACCGGGCGGCCGGTGATTCCCTGCGGGTCACCGGCTCGGTGACCTGGGCCCGGCCGGCCGAACCGCGGACGCCGCTCGATATCGATCGTTCCCTGCCCGCCGGAACGATCGATAACCAGACCCTCGACCTGCTGATCGCGTCCCTGCCGCTGGAGCTCAACCGGGCCTGGCGGGTGGAACTGTTCGAACCCACCACCTTCCTGGAGACGTTCGGCGTCACGATCGATGTGCGGGAGCGGCAAACGGTTCGGGTCCCGGCCGGCCGGTTCGAGACCTGGCGGGTCGAAGTGCGCGGTTTCAGCGCTCCGGTCACCTACTGGTTCGACACCTCCACCCGACTGCTGGTGGCCCAGGAGGCAGCCGGACGCGGGCTGCGCCTGGAGCTCCTCACTCCGCCGTCGATCTGAGACCCGACGCCGATCCCGCCGGGCTCCCGTTCAGACGTGCCGGAGCGGGGCGTGGGCCTCCGCTTCGAGGCGTACCAGGTTCTCCCGCTTGCCGATGGTGATGAGGGTATCTCCTTCCCCGATGGTTTCTTCTGGAGCCGGGGCGAAGGCCATGGTCCCATCGGCCCGCTTGATCGCCACCACCATGAGGCCGTACCGGCTGCGCAGGTGCGAGTCGCGGAGGCTGGTGCCGATCAGCGCGCTCCCCGGGCCGATACGGACTTCCTCCATCTCGAGCTCGAGATGGACGCGGTGGGTGGCCAGCTCCACGAACTCCACCACGGCCGGACGCAGGATGGCATGGGCCAGGCGCATCCCGCCCAACCGGTACGGATCGACCACCCGGTTGGCGCCGGCGAGCAGCAGTTTGCCCTCGCTGCGTTCGTCGAAACAGCGGGCCAGGATGAAGAGTTCGGGGTTCATGCCCCGGGCGGTGAGGGTGACGAAGAGGTTGGCGGCATCGGAGGAAACGGCGGAGACCAGCCCTTTCGCCTGTCTGATATTGGCCGCCGTCAGGATTTCTTCGCTGGTGGCATCACCGGTCACCGCGAGGTACTCGGTGCCAGCGAGCAGCTGCAGTTTCTCCTCCTCCTTCTCGATCACCACGAAGGGCACTCCCTCCCGGGCCAGCTGCTGCGCCAGGACCCGGCCCATGCGCCCGAAACCGCAGATGATGTAGTGGTCTTTCAGGGTACGGATCTGTCGTTCCACCTGTCGCCTCCCGAGGATCTTGCGGACCTGCCCTTCGACCACGATGGCTCCGATGGTGAAGATGCTGAACGTGACCGTGCCGACCCCGAGGATGATGAGCACGATCGTGAACACCTGCCCCTGCGGGCCGAGCGGGACCGCCTCGCTGTAGCCCACCGACGAGAGCGTGATCGCTGTCATGTAGAGGGCGTCGAGCAGGGACGCGTTCTCGATCAGCATGTAACCCGCTGTTCCGAACACGAAGAGCAGGAGGATCAGCAGGAGCAGCAGGGTGATCTTGCGCAGGGGGCTCATGCGGTGGCATTCCCGAGGCTAAACGCCGGTGGCGAGGCTTTCGCTCGGGGATGGCGGAGACGGGATCGTCTGCAGCCGGTAGCGACGGTCCAGAACCCCCCCGACCGGGAGCAGCAGGAGCGCGGCGAGCACCCCCCAGATCAGGTTGGCGAGGGTCTGGCGCCAGAGGATCTGGCTGAGGAAGTAGGAGATCCGCAGCCGCTCCAGGTGATCGATGTACGCCCGGTATTCATTGCGCAGGTTGACCGCGCTCTCCACCTGCACGCCGAGAGCGTCGAGGGTATCGAGCAGCGCCCGCATGCCGCCGAGGGTTGCGATCTCACCCGTCAGGCGGGAATCGTGCCGGCTCACCCCGATCCCGATCTCCTGGGGGGTGTCCAGCTCCCCGAGGATCCGGACCTGGCCGGAATTGTTGAAGATGATGTTGATGACCAGGAATCCGGCCAGGGTCAGGGCAGTGGCGACGAGACGGAAACGCATCACGAGCCTCCCAGGAGCCTGACGACCTCGGCCTTCACCACGGCATACGAAGGTTCGCTCTCATAGGTACGCCGGGTCACGGATATGCCGTCGGGCCGCCGCTCGATGAGTTCCCACACCCCCTCGGCGGTGAGGTCCAGGGTGAAATCGATTTCGTGAATGTTATGATGGTAGATCACGAACTGGTAGCGGCGCCGGTTGGTCCCGCTCACCTCCATCCGGAAGACCTGGATCTCCCGCTCCGCGGCCTCGAACGTTTCCACCCGCATATCGCTGCTCACGGCATACGGGCTGCCCGGTTCGAGTCCGGGCGCCTCCCAGATCCGTTTCACGCAGCCCGGTACGGTACTGCCGATCAGCAGCAGCATGAGGAGAAAGGTTCCAGCTCGCAGTCCGTGCATTTTTCAACCTCCCCGATGTCCGATCGGACCGGCGGCGACCCCTCCCGCCCGGACGGATCGCCGGCCGGTTCGGGAATAGCCTCCGTGCATTCTCAGGCACCCTCCTTCAGTCTCACGACCACATCCGACCCTGTCAAGGGTCCTCGCGAAGCGGATCATTGACACCCCGGAAATACTCCCGTTAGCTTGAAGCAGTCACCTCTGTCACCGCTCGGAAGGACCGATGTACGCAATCCTGGCCGTGCTCATACTCCTGTCACCGGCCCGGCCGACCGACCGGCCGCTCGGGTGGGGAACTCCGATGATGACCGAACAGAGCGGGCGAGGCGCCTGGCGGGATGACGCCGGACGCCTGCACTGCGATCCGCAGAGACTGGAACAGAACCTGCTCACCCTCGGTGAGATCGGCCGCGATCCCGTCACCGGCGGGGTGAACCGTACCGCCTTCTCGCCGGCCGATCTCGAGGCCCGGCGCTGGTTCATCAGCCGGCTCGAACAGGCCGGTCTGACCGTCCGGATCGATGCGATCGGGAACATCATCGGGCGCCTCGAAGGCCGGAATCCCCGGGCTCAGACCCTGGTCATCGGATCTCACCTCGACAGCGTTCCGCAGGGCGGGCGTTTCGACGGGGCCCTCGGTGTCATGATCGGGCTGGAGATCGTCCACTGTCTGCGGGATATGGGGATCGTCCTAGATCACCCGCTCGAGATCGTTTCGTTCAGTGACGAGGAAGGCGGCCTGCTCGGGAGCCGCGGCTGGATCGGAACCCTGACCGAAGAGGATCTGGAGACCGTCTACAGCGGCCGTCCCCTGCACCAGGCCCTGCGGGAGCTGGGACTGGATCCCGAGGCCGTCGAAGAAGCCCGGCGGCGCCCCGGGGAAATCGCCGCCTATCTCGAAGTGCACATCGAGCAGGGACGGGTGCTGGAGCGTGAAGGTCTGCAGGTCGGGATCGTCGAGGGGATCGTCGCCCTGGACGAATACGAGATCACCGTGCACGGTACCGCCAACCACGCCGGTACGACCCGGATCGCCGATCGCGACGACCCGATGGCGGCCGCCGCCCGGATGATCGCGGCGGTGCGCGATGAGGTCATGACTCAGGGCGGGGACCTGGTGGCCACGGTCGGTGTCGTGAACACCGTCCCGGGAGCGTCGAACGTCATCCCGTCGGAAGTGCGCTTCACCCTCGACATCCGGGATCCGTCCCGGATCGTCCTGGAGCGCGCGGTGGCGAATCTGCACCGCGCCTTCGACACCTTCGCCGCCGAGGAAGGGGTGACGGTCGCCTGGAGGACGCGGCACGCCATCCCGGCCGCTCCCGCCGATCCGGTCGTGATCACCGCCCTGCGCGAGGCGGTCGAAGACTACGGCTATCGCTGGCGGATGCTTCCCTCGGGGGCCGGCCACGATGCGCAGTCGGTCGCCCGGATCGCTCCAATGGGTATGCTCTTCGCACCCAGCGTGGGCGGCCTGAGCCACACCCCGGTCGAATTCACCCGGACCGCCGACGCGGCCTGCTGCGCCGATGTTCTCCTTCAGGCGCTGCTGCTCCTCGACGGCCGGCTCCCCTGATGCGGATCGCTCTGGCGCTGTCGGGAGGAGCGGCCTACGGTGCCGCCCACATCGGGGTGCTGCGCGCGCTGGAGGAAACCGGACACGAAGTGGCCGGCCTGGCCGGCACCAGCGCCGGTTCGCTGGTGGGCACCCTCTACGCTTTCGGCGTGGGCACCGACGAGCTCGAAGGTCTCGCCCGAACCATCTCGTGGTCCGACCTGGTCCAGCTGGTTCCACCCGGGCTCGGGCTGCTATCCCTCAACCGGCTGCGTACCTGGCTGACGAAGCGGATCGGCGAAGCGGATCTCACCGAGGCCCCCATCCCGGTGCGGATCGTAGCCACCGATCTGGCCGCCGGCGAAGCCGTCGTCTTCTCCTCCGGCCCGGTCGACCTGGCGGTGGCGGCGAGCTGCGCCGTTCCGGGGCTCTTCCGACCGGTTGAACACGAGGACCGCCTGCTCGTGGACGGCGGGATCGTGAGCAACCTGCCGGTGCGTCTGGCCCGCGGACTCGGCGTCGGCCCGGTGGTGGCTTCCGATCTGCTCTCGCCCGGCCCCCACCCCACCCCCGAGCACATCTTCGATGTCCTCATCCGGTCGATGACCCTGATGGTCAGCCTGGCGCCCACCGGCGAGCGCGAGAAGGCCGACCTGCTCATCACCCCCCATACGCATACCTACAATTCGGCCGATCTGCGCCACTCCGACGAGCTGATCGCAGAGGGATATGCAGCCGCCGTCCGGGCGCTGCGCTCCTCCGGCCTTACAGGATGAAGAGCAGGATGAGGCAGGTGATAAGTCCCGCCAGACCGATCACGTAGAAGACGGTTCCCAGCCGT
>CAYSYY010000108.1:9091-9670 GCA_964435265.1 uncultured Gemmatimonadota bacterium | reverse complement strand
AGCACCACCCGGCCGTCCCGGGTGGTGAAGACGTCGAAGTAGTCTCCGGCCACGCCATGGGCCGGGACGAACGCCTCGGCGAGATCGAGACCGGGGAACCCGGTGAGGCGCTCCGGGAGCAGACTCTGCTGTACCCCCTCGGCCAGGGCGACCTGCTGGGCCAGTTCCTGCCCGCGCAGGTACGCCCGCAACCGCAGGGCTGCGACCACCATCGCCAGCAGCAGCACGGCCGCCGCGCTGATACCGATGATGAGGTTGCGGCGCAGCGGGGCGTAGGAATCCGAGGCCCCGCTCATCGAGAGGGCCACCTCCGCCACCGAGGTACGCGGGCGGTACTGGAAACCCGGCTGGGTCAGTCCGGGGAAACGATCGGGGGTCCTGTCCGCGAACCGCCCGGGGAAACGATCGGCGGATTGTCTGGAGGAATCACCGGCCGTCGTTACGGCAGGCCGATCGGGGGACCGCTCAGCGAACCGCCCGGACGGTCGCCCGACCGTATCCGGGGCGGTTGGACCCGGTTGGGGCCGTGACGGTGTTCGTCTGGTCGCCTCTCCGGCGGTGGGGCCGGGGAATGATCCG
>CAYSYY010000108.1:0-9081 GCA_964435265.1 uncultured Gemmatimonadota bacterium | reverse complement strand
CATGAACGCGGGGCGGTACCGGAAAGGCACCACCACCCGGACCACTGTCCGGCCGCGGGAACGCAGGCGGGCGGTCAGGTACGGGAGATTGGCGGTGAACAGGGAATCGGCCGTCGGTGCGTCGACCGGCGGGAGGTCGGGTTCACCGCCCTCCAGGACGAGGCTGTCCTGCCAGTCGATGATCCTGAGCCAGGCGATCTCGTCCCGATGCTCGGTGAGGAACGAGTCGACAATGGTGTCGAAGGCGGCTTCGTCCCCGGGTTCGCCCTCGCGCAGGTACGTCTGCAGGTCGGCGATATGGACGGTGGCGATCCGGCCGAGGTGATCCATCAGGAGCTCGCCGGTGACGTACTGGTAGGTCATGACCGTGCGGATGAGCAGCAGGAGGCCGAGAACGAATCCGACCAGCAGGGCTGCCTTGAAGATCGATTCACGGTGGTTCTTCATGACCTGAATCCTTCACTCCATTCCACCTGCTCCGGCCACCTGCTCCGGCCACCTGCTCCGGCCACCTGCTCCGGCCACCTGCTCCGGCGGTCTTCTCCGACCATCCGGCCCATATGTGAGACACCGCCTGGGAGAGCGGCCGTGTGACCGGAGAGGGAAAGGTGCCGGGGATCAGGTGCGATCCTGCTCCTTCCGCGTGCCCAGCCGGCTCCCCGGGTAGAGCTTGCGGGCGCAGTCGGGGCAGATGCTGTGGCTGAACTCGATCGCGGAGCGATCCTGGAGGTAGACCTCCATACCCTCCCACTCGCCGGCGTCGTTCCGGATCCTGTGGCAGTGGCTGCAGACCGGGAGCAGGCCTTCGAGCATCTCGACCTGACGCAGGGCTCCCCGCAGATCGGCGATCAGCCGCTCGCGTTCCGATTCCGCCGCCCGCCGGGTGGTGACGTCCCGCAGCACGATCAGGTGCCCGCCGGTCTGGCCCTGACCGGTTTCGAAGGGCGAGACATCGGCTTCGAGCCAGACGGGTTCCTCTCCGGCCGCGGTCTCGATCTCGACCGACTTCCCACCGGCCGTCGGCAGTTGGACGAGTCCGTCGCGCAGGATCGGGAAGGCTGTGTGCCACTCCTGCCCGATCGGCACCCGCCCCCGGAACCGCAGGTACGAGAGCGCGGCCGGATTGGCATCCACGATCCGGCCGCCGAGGTCGACCACGACCATCCCTTCGCGCAGGTTCTCGATCAGCGCGGTGCGGGCGACGGGGCGCAGCGAGAGCAATCCGAAACGGAAGATGCCGACTCCCAGCAGGATCCCGGTCAGGGTGAAGGCGATCGGTGTCCAGTCCAGCCCCGAGATGGGATTGGCACCGGAGAGGTAGAGGGTGTTGCCGATCCAGGGACAGAGGGTGGCGATCACCAGCAGGACGGATTGGACCTGGAAGAGGCGCCGGTTCTGGAAGGCCGAACGCAGCAGCAGGATGGTCCCGGCCAGCACGACGATATAGGCGCCGCCGACCCAGATCGGGAAGAAGGGACCGCGGTCGTAGAGCAGCAGCCCGGTCATCGGGTCCAGGCTCAATTCCCGCCAGTGTAGACCGTGCCACTGGTTCGTCCAGACCATGAAGAAGGTGATTATCGACACGACCCAGGCGAAGACCTGCAGGGGGCGGGCGAGCCAGCCCCGCCAGCCGGTATACGCGGCGGTGAAGGCGAGGAAGAGCGGCGGGGTTGCGGCGATCCCGAAATACTCCAGCCGCATCCAGAACTCTTTCCCCTCTTCGGTCATCGCCGCGACCTCGAAGGCGCTCATCGAAGCGTAGATTGCGACCGCCACCATCAGCAGCGAGAGTTGCGGAGCGCCGCCCACACCGCGGATGCGCCCGGCCACCACCGACATGCTCACCGCGATGGCGGCCGTGATCAGGTAGGCGATCGGGATGAGTCCGAAGAGCATCGTGGGGTTTTGATCCTCTCTGCCCCGTAACCGGAGACGGGGCGGTCGTACATCCGTACCGCTGAACGTCCCGCGTCATGGTAGGCCCGGCGGTCGGGGATGGCAACCGCGTGTCGCTGACCGGAGTCGGTGGCGGCCGGCGTGGTATCACGATATTGTATCGGCTCGATCCGGAGGCGTTCGGCGACGGCTCCGGAACCGGTGAATCGATCCCACGCCGAACCGCCAGGAGCCGCTCCCATGGTCCGCTTCGCCGTCTTCCCCGCCCCGCACGAACCGATCGAGATCCGAACCTGCCCCGATCCCGTCCTGCAGCCGGGAGAGGTGTTGCTGGAAACCCTGGCCAGCGAGATCTGCGGTACCGACGTGCATCTCTGGCACGGCCGGCTCGAAGGGGTTCCCTATCCCCTCATCCCGGGACACGTATCGGTGGGCCGGGTGCTGGAAACAGCCGGTCCGGTGAGGGACATCGACGGCGCCGCCGTGGAGCCCGGCCGGATCGTTACCTTCCTCGACGTGCACGGCACCTGCAACGCCTGCTGGTACTGCCTGGTGGCGCGTGAAGCCACCCGCTGCCCCGAACGCCGGGTCTACGGCATCACCTACGGGGCCGACGACGGGCTGTACGGCGGCTGGGCCGAGCGGATCGTGCTGCAGGCGGGGGTGAAGATCATTCCCCTGCCCGAAGGAGTCGGAACGATCGACTACATGGGCGGCGGCTGCGGCCTCTCCACCGCCTTCCACGCCGTCGAGCGGACCGCTCTGAAGCTCGGCGATACGGTGGTGGTCCAGGGGGCCGGGCCGGTCGGGCTCTCCTGCGCCATCTTCGCCCGGCTCGCGGGAGCCGGCGACGTCATCGTCATCGGCGGCCCCGAGCAGCGTCTGGAATTCGCCCGCCGCTTCGAGGCCGACTACACCCTCGACATCGCCAGGACCGGGCGGGAGGAGCGGCTCGATTTCGTGCAGTCGGTCACCGGCGGGCGCGGGACCGACGTGGTGATCGAGGCCAGCGGCAATCCCGCGGCCGTTCCCGAGGGCCTTGACCTGGCGCGCGACGGCGGCACCTATGTGATCGTCGGCCAGTACACCGACGCCGGCGAGGCCGTCGTCAATCCGCACACCCAGATCAACCGCAAGCACCTCGACATCCGGGGCTGCTGGGGGACCGCCTTCACCCATGTCTACCGGGCCCTGCAAATGATGGCCCGCTACGGCCGGCGCTTCCCCTGGCGCGACATGATCACGCACACCTTCACCCTCGACGAGGTGCAGACGGGGCTGGAGCTGGTGGAGAACTACGGAGCGGTGAAGGCACTGGTGGTGCCGACCGGGTGGCGCCCCTGAGAATACAGCTTCTGGCGGTCCGGGGCGACCCGGCCGGTGATCTATCTCAGGTGATCTGACCTTCCTCCCGGAGCGCCGCCACGACCTGCGCCACTCCCTCGGGGAAACCGATCCGGGGTTCCCAGCCCAGCCGCCGGCGGGTGCGCTCGTTGTGCAGCCGGTTCACCGTACTTATTCCCCGGATCGCATAGAGCGTCACCTGCGGCGCGGTCCCCCGCAGGCGCGCGATCCCCTGTGACAGAACCGCCGCCGCCAGGGCTGCGGCCAGAGGCAGGTGCACGATCCGGGCCTCCAGACCTAGCGCGTCGAGTCCGATCCGGGTGGCTTCGATGACGGTGGGGGATCCGGGATCGGTGATGAGGAAACGCTCGCCGGGTTCGGCCCCGGCGGTGAGCATGGCGATCAGCGCGTCGGCCACGTCGTCGACATGGATGAGGTTGGCGGGCTGCCGGCCGTCGCCGACCACGAAGAAACGGCCGGTGCGGGCCATCTTCAGGAGCCGGGTGACGATATGGGGATCGCCCGGCCCGTATACGGCCGCGACCCGGGCCAGAACGGCGTCCAGCCCCCGGGCTACCGCCTCGTCGACGACCTCTTCGGCGGCGGCTTTAGTGGTCTGGTAGAAATGACGCCCGCGGTGCGGGGGAACGGACTCATCGAAGTCCCCCTTCCCGCTGTGGGCGGCGACCGAACTGACGTGGACGAAGCGCTGGCGGTGGTCCGGCCGGGCAGCCAGGGCCGCCCCGGCCACCCGCCGGGTTCCCTCCACATTGATGCGTATATACTCGGCCCTGCGGTTGAAGTCCCCCACCGAGGCGGCCGCGTGGATGACCGCATCGCACTCCCCGAGCACGTCCATCCAGGCACCATCGGCGGTGATGTCGCCCGCGACGACCCGCCCCCCCCAGAGCCGCACCCTGCCGGCCGCGGGGTCGGACCGGGCCAGTCCGAGGACCTCGTGCCCGGCCTCGACCAGCCGGCGGCCGGTTACTGAACCGATGAAACCGCTCCCCCCGGTCAGGAAGATCTTCATCGCCTCATCCTCCCCGTCCTCGAACTCCTCCTCATGCTCCTCCCCGTCACGATGCCCATCCGCATCATCCTCATTCTCTCCAAGCTTGACTCTTCCTCTTCCTCTCCCTCATCCTCTCCGCCTCCCCTGTCCATCTCCGCTGCCGCTCTCCGTCAAACGCCGCCCGCCCCCGCTACCGAAGCTACGAACGGATACGGTGCCGGGTAAACACCAACCCGCAGGCCGGCGTCCCATCTGTGTCATGACCCGATCCGGTCCGGCAGCCGTTATCGCCCTCGGACTGCTCGTGCCGTGCGTCCCGGTCCACGCTCAGCTCACCAGCAGCCGGAGCGTGGCGGTCCTGCCTCTGGTCGCGGCATCACCCGACAGCGCACTGGCAGCGGACCTCGACCTGCGCCTGATCGAAGCCATCCGCCCGCCCATCCTCAGGCGCGGGCTGCTGCTCGAGCTCGTGGGGCGGGATCTCCAGCCCCGCCAGATCGCCCGCATGATGAGCCGGACGATGCAGATGGCCGATTACGCCCGCGACGTCGGGGCGGCCTTCCTGCTGGGCGGCAGCGTCTACCGCACGACCGACGGCGATCTGCTCCTGACCCTGTCGCTCTACGGCGCCGATGACCGCAAGTACATCGCCAGCGACTGGCGGGCGATCGCCGACGACGACTCGGCGGCGATAATCCTGACCGACATGGCCGGCCGGATCTGCCGCCCGCGGGTCCTCACTCCCGCGGACACACCGATCTTCTATTCGATCTTCCTCCCCGGATCGGGGCAGATCATGATGGGACAGCCCATCCACGGTGTGTTCTGTGCCGGGCTCTTCGTTTCGGCGTTTTTCTCCCATCGGGATCGGGATCCGCCTATCAGACAGGCCTTGCTGCCCCGCTACCGGGAGGAGCAGAAACGGAAACGGCTGAACCAGATCGTCAAGGCCTGGCTGATCAACGTCGCCGACACCGTCGTCATCTGCCAGTGGCGCTCCCGGAACGTCGACACCAGCGTCTTCATCTCGGTCATGGAGTCGCAGCAGTGGATGGAACCGGGCACCCTGCCCTCGACCTGCACGCCCGGGCTGGGAATGCGGATCGTATTCCGCTGAGGACACCGTTGAGTACACCGCCCGGTCCCCGCCGGCGCCGGCTCCGGGCTCGAGTCCCTTCCGGGGACCGGTGCTTTTCCGCTTCGACGGTCGGCCGCGACTTCTATATGTTGAAGACAGTCGGGAGCGGCCGAACACGACCGAACCGGTCCCGCCTGTTCTTTGCCCTATCCGGAGGTTCCCGATGTCCGTGAAGGTACCCGTCAACCGGCACCTCATCGAGATGGAGTACGCCGTGCGGGGGCCGATCCCCCTGCGCGCCGCCGTTCTGCAGAAAGAGGGGCGGACGATCATCCCCTGCAACATCGGCAACCCCCAGGCGCTCGGACAGCGGCCGCTGACCTTCGCGCGGCAGGTTCTGTCGATGATGGAGGAGCCGGGACGCCTGGACCGGGAGAAGAAGATCCGCCGGCTCTGCACCTTCATGCCCGAGATCACTGAACAGATGCGCGACTCCGATATCGTGCCCGAACCGGTGATCGAGTACGTCGAGGAGATGATCGCCAACTGGCCGACGGGTATGGGTGCCTACACCGAGAGCAAGGGCCCCCTCTTCATCCGGGAGGCGATCGCCCGCTTCATCGACGCCCGCGACGGCGTCGGCCCGGCTTCCGGAGTACCGGCCGATCCCGAGAGCATCTTCCTCACCACCGGGGCCAGCGAAGGAGTGAAGTTCATCCTCGAGATGCTCATCAGCAGCCGGCGCGACGGGATCATGATCCCGATCCCCCAGTACCCGCTCTACTCGGCCACCATCACCAAGTGCGGCGGCACCCAGGTGAAATACTATCCCGATGAGGACAACGGCTGGAGCCTCGACCGGTCGATCCTGGAAGAGGCGCTGGCGGAAGCGAAGAAGAACAAGGTGCGGGTGCGGGCCATCGTGGTCATCAATCCCGGCAATCCGACCGGGGCGGTGCTCGACGAGAAGAGCGGGCGGGAGGTGGCGGCCTTCGCCAGAGAGCACGGGCTGGCCATCATCGCCGACGAGGTCTATCAGGAGAACCTCTACGGTTCCGACTGGATCTCGTTCGCGAAGCTCATAGGCGAGGATGACGTTTCGCTCTTCAGCCTGCATTCGATCTCGAAGGGCTTCTACGGCGAGTGCGGGCACCGGGGCGGTTACCTCGAGGTGCGCAATCCTCCCCGCGTTACCAACACCGAGGCGGGATTCATGGACATCCTGCTCAAGCAGGCCTCGGTGCGCCTGAACTCCAACACGCCGGGGCAGGCCCTGACCTACGTCATGGTGAATCAGCCCGAGGCTGGCACCGAGGTCCACGCCCAGTTCGCGGCCGAGAAGAAGGCGATCCTCACCGAGCTCTACGAAAAGGCCGTCATGATCCGGGAGGCCTTCAGCGAGATGAAGGGCGTGGAGTCGTTCGGGCGCATCGGGGCGCTCTACCACTTCCCGCGCCTCAACACGCTCCCCCGGGGCACCGACGACTTCGCCTACTGCATGGCACTGCTCGAAGCGACCGGGATCGTGACCGTCAACGGCGCCGGCTTCGGGCAGAAACCGGGCACCAGCCACCTGCGCATCGCCTTCCTGCCCCCGAAGAAAATGATCGCGCAGATGCTCCCGGCCTGGATCGACTTCCACAACGCCTATGTCAGACGCCGATCCGCCGGCACGGCGAAGAAGAGCCCGCGCAGGAAATGAACCGCAGCGCAGGAAATGAACCGTAGCGCAGGGAATGAACCGCAACGCAGGGAATGAACCGCAACGCAGGAAATGAACCTCAGCGCAGGATCGATCGGAAGGTCCGCCCCGGTCTTTCAGAACATGTGCCCGAAGTTGAAATAGAAGCCGGTCGTTTCGCGACCGAAACCGATATCGGCCCGTACTATGAAAGTCTGCAGATAGAGGCGCAGGCCGGTCACCAGGTTGACCGCCCAGTCGTCGAGGCCCAGCTCCCCGAGCCCCCCGGCGACCCGGCCCGCATCCACCCCCACCACCCCCCCGAAGCGCCAGAGGAGCGGGAAGCGCAGTTCGGCGTTCCCGAGCAGGCTGACGGCGTCGAGATAGCGGTCCTGGGGATAGCCGCGCAGGGTCGTGCTCCCGCCGATCGGCTGCAGCATCTGCACGGGGAGCGGATCGGCCGTCTCCCGCCCCTCCCCCAGCAGGCGCACCGCGAAGACGGTCTTCGGATAGAAGAGCACGGTGCAGTACTGCACCAGAGCCGACCAGCGCAGGAAGCCGGTGCCGGTCGAACCGATCGCCGGCGCCCAGGCCAGCTCGCCCTGCACGACTGAGCCCCGGGAGGGATTGATGAAGCTGTCGCGGGTATCCCAGCGGTAGTTGGCGAAGAGCGCCAGCGAGGTCGCGCGGGCGTCGGCGAGGGGGCGTCCGGAGCTCGCCAGCAGTCCTCCCGGCGGCAGGTTGGAGTTCCGGATGGTGCGGTAGCGCAGGCCGATCTGCCCGGCGGTGGTCGGCGAGAAACCCCGGCTCGCCGTGAGCTTGACCTCGAGCGGTTCCTTGGTGTAGGTCTCCTCGTCTTCGCAGCGGGTGGCGCTCCCCACGCCGTAGAAGCGGCTCGCGATCCACTTGTCGTAGTCGAGGTACAGGTCGAAGGCCAGGGGGTAGACCTTCCCCTGGCGCCGCTCGAAATCGGGCCAGGAGAAAACCGCCCGGTACCAGCGCTCCCCTTCGGTGGAGTTGAAGAGGATCAGATCGATCGACTCGTTCCGGCCCAGGGTGTTCAGGAAGAAGACCTTCCCGCCGTAACCCAGCCCGGTCGAGGTGTCGTAGCTGATGATCGGCAGGGGCTCGACTATCGAGCCCTCCATCGACTCCAGCGTCCGGCTCGGGCGGGGCGCTCCGGCCAGGGCCGAGTCGAGCGCCACCTCCGCCAGCACGCCGAAATGATCCGAAGCCTGCACCCCGTTCACCTCCCGGTCCAGAACTACCCGGGCGGAGCTGACGTCGGCGGCGGCAAAGCGGCGGTTCAGGAAGATGTAGTCGATCCGCCGGCCGACCCGGGCGCCCGCACCGTCCAGCCGTCCATAGCCGTCGCGCGGCCGGCCGCGGGCGTCGATATCGGCGGCCGTGAAGGCGATGTTGCGGTTAGCGGGAGCGTTCCAGGTCAGGCCCGATCCCGACCCGGCCGCCTCGAAACAGTCGATGAATCCGCTCTGTGTGGTGAAGGCGCTGATATCTGCGGAACGGGGTCCGGCGTTGAAATCGCCGGCCACGATGATCGGGGAACCTTCGGGCAGGTCGGCGAGCCGCTGTAGGAGCCGGGCGACCTCTTCTTCCCGCCGTACCAGGCGCTGCTGCCAGTGCCTCTGGACAGTGCGGTACTCCCGTTCGTCGACCATGCCCTCCAGCAGCAGGTTCCGCAGCTTATCGGACATCTCGGGACGGTCGGGGGGTGCGGCCACCAGGTGCACGTTCACCAGGTAGACCGGAACATCGTCGACGATGATCCGTCCCGCCAGGGCGAGCACCACTTCACTGAAATGTACGCTCACGGCATCGCCGTGCAGTCCGAAGGGTCCGGAGAGCTTCCAGACGTCATGATTGCTGAGCTCCAGCTCGGGCCGGGCCAGGATCGCCAGCCCCTCCTTAAGGTTCACCGGCAGGCCGGCCGGACCGAGTTTGAGGCCGGCGTTGACGACCTGGTGGATCTGGATCATGCCCAGGGCGGCGGCGAGCCGCCGGGCGTAGCGGCCGGCCGGATTGGCTTCCTGCACGAAAACAATATCT
>CAYSYY010000107.1:0-9710 GCA_964435265.1 uncultured Gemmatimonadota bacterium | reverse complement strand
CCCGCGGGTGGAATCGTTCTTCATCGAGTCCTTGCCCGAGATGAGCGGCACGCCGTAGACGACACAGGCTTCGTAGAGTCCCTCGCAGGCCCGGATGAGCTGGGCGAGCTTGTAGCGGCCGTCGGGGGTGGCGGGGCTCTCGACCGGATCGGGCCAGCAGAAGTTGTCCAGGGCCGCGATGGTGCCGGGCCGGGCGCCGGCGGCGATGGTGCGCCGGACCGCCTCGTCGGTCACCGCCAGGGCCATGGCGCGGGTGTCGAGGTCGCTGTACCAGGGATTCACCCCCTCGGCCAGAACCACTCCCTCGGGACGGTCGTAGTCGACCAGGAAGACCGTGGCGTCGGCCGGGGTGTCGGCTCTGGTGCCGGTCAGGGGTTTGACAATAGTGCGCGCCTTCACTTCGTGATCGTACTGCCGGCAGGTGCGCTCCTTGGCGGCCAGGTTGGGGCCGGTGAGCAGGGCGCGCAGGACCTCTCCGGGGGGCCGATCGAGGTCGGGGAGCGGGCGCACCGCGGGCGGCTCCCAGCGGGCCGACAGGGCCGGCCGGGGCCAGCCGTCGTGCAGGAAGGTCATCTCGAGCAGGGCCACGGTGCGGTCGCCGTAGCGTACGTGGAAGAACCCCGAAGCGGTGAACTCGCCCAGCGGGGTGGCCTCGACCTCGCGCCGTTCGGCCAGGGCCAGGAAGATCTCGAGTCTATCAGGCGGCACTCCGACCGTCATGCGCTCCTGGGCCTCGGAGAGCAGGATCTCCCACGGCATCAGGCCGGGGTATTTGAGCGGCGCCCGGGCCAGATCCAGCTCCGCCCCCCCGGTGGTCCGGGCCATCTCGCCGACACTGGAGGAGAGGCCTCCGGCGCCGTTGTCGGTGATCGAGGTGAAAAGCCCTTGTTCAAGCGCCTCGAGCAGGAAGTCGGTCATCTTCTTCTGGGTGATCGGATCGCCGATCTGGACCGCCTGACTGGGCGATTCCTCGTGCAGCTCCTGGCTCGAGAAGGTGGCGCCGTGGATGCCGTCGGCACCGATCCGGCCGCCGACCATGACGATCACGTCCCCCTTCTTCAGGATCTTCTCGTGGGCCGGGGAACCGTCGGGGAGGACCGCCGGCATGATACCGACCGTACCGCAGTACACCAGCGGCTTGCCGAGGTAGCGCTCGTCGAAGAGCTCCCAGCCGCGGCCGTACGGGATCCCCGACTGGTTCCCGCCGTCGATCACTCCCTGGTGCACCCCGTCGCGGATCCGCCGGGGATGCATCAGTCCCTCGGGCACGTCGCCGGAGTGGAAGGGGGAGGCGAAACAGTAGCCCCAGGTATTGATGAGCAGGTCGGCGCCCCGCCCGGTGCCGAAGGGATCGCGGTTGACGCCCACGATCCCGGTGATGGCGCCGCCGTAGGGATCGAGCGCGCTGGGGGTGTTGTGGGTCTCGACCTTGTAGACGAGGTTGGTGCCGGGGGTGAAGCGGATCACCCCGGCGTTGTCGGTGAATACCGAGAGCAGCCAGTCGACCTTCCCGGCGACCTGTTCGGTGGCGCCCCGGATATAGGTGCCGAAGAGCGAGGGGATGATCTGGTGCTGGCCGCTCGCGGCGTTCTCGTAATCGATGGTGGAATTGAAGATCTTGTGCTTGCAGTGCTCCGACCAGGTCTGGGCGAGGGTCTCGATCTCCACGTCGGTCGGGTGCGGACCGAGGCCGTGGACCCTCCGGATGGTCTCCAGCTCCGGTGAGGCGAGGTGATCGCGCACGGCGTGCAGTTCCTCCAGGGTCAGAGCCCACAGGCTCGACCGGTTGAGCGCGATCAGCTCCTCATCGGGCCGGTCGAGATCGATGAACGCGACTTCGGGCTCGTAGCGCGAAGTGATGCGGGGAGCGGTCGTGTCGGGGGGCCGGGTGCGCCACTGCTCGTAGTCGCGCAGCTCGATCGAATTGATCAGGGGATTGGCCAGCACCTCGTGGGCGATCCGCAGGGCCCCGGCGCGGTCGAGCGGTCCCCGCAGCAGGTACAGGGTCGAGGCGTAGACCGCCTCGTCCTCATCCAGCCGGCGGCCCAGGATATCCCCCACCGCCACCCGCGCGGTGGCCCCGAGGTTGTCGGTCACCCCGGGTTTGAATCCGATCCGCAGGGACCAGGTGAAGGATTCGGCCGGAGCGCCGCCGATATGAGCGCGCTGCACCACCGGATCCTCGAGCGCGGCCGCGACCGACTCCAGTTCGGTCGCCGAGAGGGCGCAGTCGAGCAGGTAGACATCGCGGCTCTCCACGCTCTCGAGTTCCAGCCCCAGATCCCGGGCGCAGCGGGCGGCGGCACCTTCACCGCGGGGATCGCGGGCACCGGGCAGGGGAGCGAGTTCGAGGCGGTAGGGACGTTCCCGGGGCGGGGTCGGCGGGATCACGGCACATCTCCTCTCCGTCATGGGAGGAACATACTTCCTGCCCGTGACCGATTCCACCCCAACGGCGGCTTCTTCCCCGGGGCCGGGGCCCGATCAGGCCGCTGATCTTTCCCCGGGACTCCGGCTCGATGGCCATAGCGGCCATAATGGATACAATATTTTGTTACGTATATGAACACATATGATAACGCATATGTACACGTGTTACGTATTTGTTCTTATTTTTCTGGGCTCCTATCCTGATGAGAACTACCGGAGACCGGAGGCGGCACCGGTCGTTGACTATAACCCATTGTCCGACAACAGGTTGTGATCGAATCCCGGATCCGGGGCCGGTCGGTGCGGCGGTTGGCACGGGCCTTGCAACAGTAATCTCACGGGAACCGGATGAAGGGCAGGGGGGACGATGGGAGGACCGGTTCCGAGGCAGCAGGCGTGCGAGGAGGGTAACGTGATGACGGCGGCGATGGCGGCACAGATCGAAAGACAGACGCAGGCCCGATGCCTGCGCTGGCGGGCGATCGCGGTGGGGGGGATGGGCATCGCTCTGACCGGCATCCTGGCGGGCGCCACAGATCTCTCCTCGATCGTACCTCTGCCCACCTGGGGACTCGGAGCGGCAGCGCTCGGTGGGCTCGCGCTGATGGCGGGCGCCGGTCTGAGGTTGCTGTCGATCCGCACCGGGTCGCGGGCGGAGAAAGCCGGTCCGGCCGCCGGCGGAGAGGCGGCGGAGGCTTGGATGGCCATGAGCCATGCCTTCGAAGGGCTGAGGGCGGGCGCGATACCGATCCTCATGCCCCCCGAGGCGGCCACCGGCACCGAGCGCATGGCGTTCGAACGGGGTAACGAGGCGTTTCAGTTCCTCGCGAGGCGACAGAAAGTCGTGAGGGCCGCAGTCGACGAGCTTCGCGTGGAACTGAACATCTACCACCGGTATTTGACAAAGAGTCAGGTTGGACTCATCGGAGCCAATAGCGTCGCGGAGCGACTTGAGGACCTTGACAAGCGGCTGGCCAAGATTCGTTCCGTGGTGTGAGGCTCCGACTTTTCGGACACACGAGTTGGGTTCAGGCCGGTAACGCCCTGGGTTCCGAGCCTGCCGAACTGGTGTGGGAACGCGTCCCGGGACGGGGAGGATTGCACCCCCTCTCCGACCGGGGCGCGTTTGTTTTTACGGTCAGGGCTCCACGGGATCGGCGCCGGCCGGATCGGAGGAGGCGGTGGGAGTGTGAACCCGCCACGAGGGATGGGTGAGACCGAGCCTGGCGATGCGGTAGTTCAGTGCCCGGCGGCTGATGCCCAGCCGGCGGGCGGCCCGGCTCTGCACCCAGGCCGAGGCCTCGAGCGCTTCGATGATCGCCCGCCGCTCCAGCTCCTCGAGGCTCAGCGTCCCGGCGGCCTCTCCGGTCGCTGCGGCCTCCGCCCCGGCGGCGGTCGAAGTGGAGGGAGGGGGCGCCGCCGGCCCGATTCGATCGCGCTCCGGTGAGACCGGCCGCAGGTCGGTCGCGTCCGGGGCGAGCAGCGGCGTCAGGGCATCGGCAGCGATCAGTTCCTGCTCGGCGAGCAGGACGGCCCGGTAGACGGTGTTCTCCAGCTCCCGGACGTTACCCGGCCACGGATAGGTCTGGAGGAACTCCAGCGCGCCGGGGGTGAAATCCCGGATGTTCCTGCGTTCCTCGAAGCGGGCCTTTTTCAGGAAGAAGCGGGCCAGCAGCGGGATGTCTGCGACACGCTCGCGCAGCGGCGGGATGTGGATGGTGACCACGTTGAGCCGGTAGTAGAGATCTTCACGGAAGGCACCGGCCGCGATCGCCTCCTCCAGCACCCGGTTGGTGGCGGCGATGATGCGCACATCGACCTTGAGCAGACGGGTTCCGCCGACCCGTTCGAACTCCTGCGATTGCAGCACCCGCAGCACTTTGGCCTGGGTGGCGGGGCTCATGTCGCCGATCTCGTCCAGGAAGAGGGTTCCCCGGTGAGCCTGCTCGAAGCGGCCGATCCGCTGTTTCACCGCGCCGGTGAAACTGCCCTTCTCGTGGCCGAAGAGTTCGGATTCGAGGAGGGTGTCCTGCAGGGCGGCACAGTTGACCTTGATGAAGGCCTGGTCGCGCCGCGGACTGTTGTAGTGGATCGCGGCCGCCAGCAGCTCCTTGCCGACGCCGGTCTCACCGGTCACCAGCACCGGACTGCGGCTCGCCGCGATCTTACCGACCTGCTCGAAGACCGCCT
The DNA here is from genome assembly GCA_964435265.1 of uncultured Gemmatimonadota bacterium. Taxonomy (GTDB): domain Bacteria; phylum Blakebacterota; class Blakebacteria; order Blakebacterales; family Blakebacteraceae; genus CAYSYY01. The sequence goes on along the minus strand of CAYSYY010000107.1, from coordinate 5,090 downwards.
TCATCGCCGGGCTCTCCCCCACCAGATCCCCCAGCCGGAAGATATGGCGGCTCTGGCCCACGAAGTAGTTGCGCTGGGCCAGCCAGGCGTACACTTCACCGGCCCGTTCGATCCGCAGCAGGAGTTCCTCCATCACCAGAGGTGCCCGGATGGCATCGTGAACGCCGGCGGCGATGAGGGCGCGGAAGGCTCCTTCGTCCGGGACGTTGAAGACGATGATCCGGGCGTGCGAATTGGCTTCGATGGCCTCATCGAGCAGGCGGGTGACACAGGCGGCGTCGAGCGTGTTCCCCTCGCCGGCGAGCAGGGCGAAATCGGCCACTATGAGGCCGAAAGCGATCTGCGACACGAGGTGCTCGTAGGCCTCCCAGGCCGGAGCGGTGGCGAGGTAGCCGGGATCGTCGGCGGTGTGGCGGCGCAGGACCGCTTCGATCTCCCGGTCGGTGGTGAAGAACAGCGTCGGTCCGGACAGGCTCATCGTGTACCTCCGGTGCGGATCATGATCCCGGCTTCGAACAGGGCGGCGCCCAGCAGCAGCGGCAGGGACACCCGCGTCAGGAAGGCCTTGGCCCAGACCATATCCGCCAGCAGGTCGAACCAGTTCAGGCCCAGACGAGCCGTGCCGGCTTCCAGGGCCGCCGCGGCGGTCGTGACGATCGCCGGCAGCTCGATCCAGGCGTGGGGCATGAGCAGGGCCAGCCAGGCCCGGGAGCCGGCCGCGCGGCGGGCCATGACGCCGGTGTTGACCCCGGCCGCGAAGAGCAGCAGCAGGGGCAGCGGTCCGAGCCAGGCCGAGAAGATGATGAGGGCGGCGGTCAGTCCGTTCACACTCCAGATCAGCAGTACCAGCGAGCCGAAGGAGCGCTCCTCACGGGCCAGCCATTCTTCGAGCCGGGCCAGGACCCACCGCCCGTACGCGGTCGCCCAGCCGAGGTCGCGGCGCTCTGCGTACTGCCCGGCGGCGATCCCGAGCCCGAACACGAGCCCGGCGACGGCCACCACCGGCCAGGACATCGGGCCCCAGATGAAGACCCAGGGGTGCGACCACCACCATAAAACCGTTGACACCGGGGTGCTCCTCCTTTTCACTGCAGGTCCGGCCCGCCTGAAGCGGACCGGCCGGCGGTCAGAGGACCGCGGATGCGGCTTCCCTCGCACAGGGGAGCCGTTTTGTGTTCACCCCGGGTACCGGTCGGATATCCCGATCGGATCCCGGTCGCCGGTGAGGTACCGTGCATGGTAAAGCCGACTTATCTCAGCAGCAAAGCTCTTGACAGGCTCAGAGCCGAACTGCACGACCTGAAATACGTCCAGCGCCCCCGGGTGAGCAAGGCGATCGAGCAGGCGCGCGGCCACGGCGATCTCGCCGAGAACGCGGAGTACGACGCCGCCAAGGAGACTCAGCGTCTTCTGATGAACCGCATCGCCCGGCTCGAGGAGACCCTGGCCGTCGCCCGGCCGCTTGAAGAGGTGGACCTTCCCGAGGGTACCTGTTATATCGGCTGCACCGTCACCATCCAGGATCTTGAGGATGAGGCCGAGGAAACGTACACCCTCGTGGCTCCCCCCGAGGCGGACCCCCGGCGCGGTGCCCTGAGCGTGGAGAGCCCGATCGGCTGCGGCCTTCTGGGGAAACAGGTGGGGGATGAGGTCCGCATACCCGTGCCCGCCGGTGAGGTGCGCTACCGCATCATTTCGGTACAGCGCTGACACCGCCCGGGCATTACCTTGACAGCGGATTCTTCGGCGGCCGAACAGTGGTGCCGCCGGGCCCGGCGATACCGGGCCCACTTCGCTGCCAGGCGCGGACCGTCCGGTCACCTATCCCGTGCTGATACGCCGGGGGGACACGGACCCAGAACTCGGAACAGGAACTGATCGACATCACCGGCTGAGCGCAGGAGGGTAAGTTCGTGTCGACACGGGTTGTTATCATGGGAGCGGCGGGACGGGATTTCCACAACTTCAACTGCGTCTTCCGGGACAACGAGGCCTACCGGGTGGCGGCCTTCACGGCCGCCCAGATCCCCGATATCGATGACCGCATCTATCCCGCCGCGCTGGCCGGGGCGCTCTACCCCGACGGCATCCCGATCCTGGCCGAGGAGGACCTGGCCCGGATCATCCGCGAGCAGGCGGTCGACGAAGTCGTTTTCTCCTACAGCGATGTCAGCTACACCTACCTCGGGAACCGGGCCGCCCTGGTCAACGCCGCCGGGGCGGACTTCATCCTGCTGGGAGCCGAGGATACCATGCTCAAGGCGACCGTGCCGGTGATCGCCATATGCGCGGTCCGGACCGGCTGCGGGAAGAGCCAGACGACCCGCCGGGTGGCGAAGATCCTCCGCGAGGCCGGGAAGAAGGTGGTGGTGATCCGCCATCCCATGCCGTACGGCGATCTGGTCCGCCAGGCCGTCCAGCGTTTCGAGACGATCGACGACCTGGCCCGGCATGAGTGCACCATCGAGGAGATGGAAGAGTACGAACCGCATATCGTGAACGGCGTGATCGTGTACGCCGGAGTCGATTACCACGCCATCCTCGAGCGGGCCCAGGCCGAAGCCGACGTCATCCTCTGGGACGGCGGGAATAACGATACGCCCTTCTACCGTCCCGACCTGCACATCACCGTCACCGATCCCCACCGCCCGGGGCACGAGCTCACCTACTACCCCGGTGAGACCAACCTGCGGATGGCCGACGTGGTGGTGATCAACAAGGTCGTCACCGCCGATTACGCGGATATCGAGACGATCCGGCGCAATACCCGGGCGGTGAATCCCGCCGCCGTCATTATAGACGCCGCCAGCCCGCTCACCGTGGATGACCCGACCGTCATCGCCGGCCGGCGGGTGCTGGTGGTCGAGGACGGCCCCACCCTGACCCACGGCGGTATGGAGTACGGTGCCGGCGTGGTCGCCGCCGAACGGTTCGGGGCGCGCGAGCTCGTGGATCCGAGACCCTTCGCGGTGGACTCGATCGCCGAGACGTTCGAGAGGTACCCCGATATCGGGATCCTGCTTCCGGCCATGGGGTACGGTCCGGAACAGGTCGCCGATCTCGAAGCGACCATCCGGGCCTCGGACGCCGAAGCGGTTGTGATCGGCACCCCCATCGATCTGCGGCGCATCATCACCATCACTCAACCGAGCGTGCGCGTGACCTACGATCTGCAGGAGGTCGGTCGGCCCGATCTGACCGACGTGCTCCAGCCGTTCGTCTGAGCGACACCGGACCGCAGGGGATTTCGAGGAGCTGATCGACGTGAAAGCGGGTGCAGGACATCTGGTCGTCGCCCTGGGCGGGAACGCGATCACCCGCCGGCAGGATACCGGCACGATCCCCGAGCAGTTCACCAATACCCGGGAGAGCCTGGCGCCGATCGCCGACCTGATCGCGGCCGGCCGCAGCGTCGTGCTCACCCACGGGAACGGTCCGCAGGTGGGCAACTATCTCATCCGGGTCGAACGGGCCCGTGACGAAGTCCCCTACCTGCCCCTGCCGATCATCGTGGCCGACCTGCAGGGCGGTATGGGCTACATGATCTCGCAGGTTCTGCAGGGGTTGCTGGCCGCCCGCGGGGCGTACCAGCCGGTCACGACCGTCCTGACCCAGGTCCTGATCGACGAGACCGATCCCTCGCTGACCGATCCCTCGAAGTTCGTCGGTCCTTTCTATACCGAGGAGGAGGCGAAAACACTTGCGGAGCAGCGCGGGTGGGTAGTAAAGAAGGACAGCAATCGCGGCTGGCGCAGGGTGGTGGCCTCGCCCAGGCCGCTGAAGATCGTTGAAGCCGGCATTATCCGCGGCCTTATCGAGCAGAGCGTGGTCGTTGTGGCTGCGGGTGGCGGCGGCATCCCGGTCCGCCGGACCGAGGGAGGATCCCTCGAAGGGGTGGACGGGGTGATTGACAAGGATCGGGCATCGGCGGTCCTGGCCCTGGATATCGGGGCCACGGACCTGCTGATCCTGACGAGTGTCCCCCACGTCTCATTGTGGTTCGGAACGCCGCAGCAGCGCGATCTGGATCACCTGACCGGCCGGGAAGCACGCCGGTACCTGGCGGAGGGACACTTCCCCCCCGGGAGCATGGGTCCGAAGATCGAAGCCGCGATCGGGTTCCTGGACGGCGGGGGAGAGCGAGTGTTTATCGGTTCCGTCGACCGGGCGGGGGATATCCTCGCCGGTAAGACGGGTACATGTCTCACAAAGTCGTAGACCCATCCCGACGGAAGGGGAGTCCCGGCCGAGATCCGGACGGGCCCCTGATGGGGCTGCGCAGCCGGTGCCTCATCGCCACCGGCCGAAATGAACGGGAGGAACACCATGGCTTTAAAAGCGGGGCTGTATGTGGATGCGGCCAATCTCTACCGCAAGGATGGGCCGAGCATCAACTATCGCATTCTGAAGGACTTCGTCTCGGACGGCCGTGACCTGCTCCGATGTAACGCTTACGTGACCGTGGACCCGGAGAATCCCAAGCCGGTGAAAGGCTTCATCAGCGCGCTGCGGGATATCGGATTCAAGGTGATCGAGAAAGAGTGGTCGCGATCCCCAGACGGGCGCGTGAAGGCCAACATGGACATGGAACTGGCCGTGGACGTCCTGATGCAGGCGGATAATCTCGAGGTCATCATCCTGGCGTCGGGTGATTCCGATTTCGTTCGCCTGGTGCGCGCCATCCAGAATCTGGGGAAGAGGGTTGAGGTGGTGGCCTTCCAGGATCGGATCGGTTTCGATCTGATCAAGGAGGCCGATGGGTTCACCGCCCTGGAGTCACTCGAGGACATCTTCATGGCCACGTCTGATCCGCCCCAGCCTCTGACCAACGATACTCCGGCTCTTCAGAACCTGAACCGGTCTGAAGACCGCATCAGCCGGTTCTTCCGGCGCTGAGGAGCATCGTGCGCATGGGATACCCGGGGCGGTGAGGTTGCTCCTGAACCGGATCGGAGCCCCGATCCCGATCGGTTCGGCCGCGTAATCCCGTCACCGGCCGCGCGATCCCGGAGCCGTACGGCAGAAATCAGGGGAGGATTGAGGGATGAAGGTCCACGAATTCCAGGCCAAGGAGGTGCTGCGCCGCTTCG
>CAYSYY010000106.1:7970-9834 GCA_964435265.1 uncultured Gemmatimonadota bacterium | reverse complement strand
GTTCCGATGCCTGCGCGAAGGTCACTCCCGGCTTCATCCGACAGATGATGCTGCGGAAACTGTGATCGTCCCGCTGCATGATGCCGGTCAGGAGCGGCGCGGCGGCATTGTGCATCGCCACCGGCACCCAGAGACGCATGATCAGGCCGACCGAGTCGCCGTGGAAACCCTCTTCGGCCACCCCGATGACGGTGAAGGGATGGCGGTTGATCTGGACCTGCCGGCCGATGACGTCGGGATCGCCACCGAACCGGTTCTGCCAGAAGGAGTAACTGATGACCATGACCGGATGGGTATCCTCGGTCTCATCCTCCTCGGGGAGGAAATCCCGCCCCAGGGCCATGTCCACCCCGAGGCAGCGGAAGTAGTCGGCCGAAACCAGCTCTCCCCACACCCGCCAGCTGTGATCTTCGGTGGTGAGGTTCATCGGCATGGGCGTGGCGAGGACGGCGCAGGCGAAGGCCTCGATCTGATCGCGGACATCCTCGAAATCGGGGTAGGACACCGAACCCCAGTCCATCGAACCTTCCCAGGCGGTGTAGAGGCGGGCCACCTGCTGTGGATTCCGGGCCGGGGAGGGCTGCAGCAGGGTCTGTACCGACATGCTGTAGAGGTAGGATCCGCCCGCCATGGCGATGGCCAGGCAGAGCACGGCGGCCACCGACACCCCCGGCCGGCGCCGCAACTGCCGCAGGGCGATCCGCAGATCCTGGAGCAGATCGGTGAGGCTCAGCCAGGAGCCGCCCCGCCGGCGGAGGCGGTCATCGATCTTCGTCGCCCACTGCGCGGAGCGCGGCGGACGGTTCGGCCGTTCGACCGTATCCACGCCGGCGGCGAGCTGGTCCCAGTCGAATCTCTCCACCGCCCGTCGCTCGGCTTCGGCCTCCCCCGCTCCCTGTGCCCGGGCATCCTGATAGAAATCCTCGAGCTGGCCGGCGATCTCCTCGACGATCCGCTCGCCGCGCAGATCCTTCAAGGCGGGGAGCGAGAGTTTCTCCCGGACTACCTTCTTCCAGTCAGGCATCGCACATTCCTCCGGGCACGGCCGTCCTCCGTCCGGTTATCTGGTCTGAGTATATATCGTGTGACCAGATATACGGGGCCGCCGGTTCGGAGGTTGCGTTTTTCTCCCCCCTCCCGGCGGTCCGATCGCCCCGGCGGTCCAATCGCCCCGGCGTTCTAATCGCCCCGGCGTTCTAATCGCCCCGGCGGTTCAATCTCTCCTCCGGTCCGGCCGTTTACCGGTCTGCCTTCAACCGGGCGGATCGGCCGCACCGGTCAGCGCGAGATCCGGGCCGCCCATCCACCGCCGGGAGCGAGCTGCACCAAGATCCGCTCGCCTGAGCGGATCCGCCGCTGCGCGTGCCGGTAATCGACCGCGTTGCGGTCGGCGTTGGGGCCGTCTGCGAATGTCTCCAGCGTCCAGTCGCCGTCGGGCAGGAAGGAAAAATCGAGTTCAAGCTCGCGGGCTTCGCCATCGGTCATGGCCCCCGCGTACCAGACTTCACCCCTCCGCCGGGCCACGGCGATGAAATCCCCGACCTCCGCGGCCAGCACCCGGGTGTCGTCCCACACCGTCGGCACCCCCGCGATGAAACCGAGGCACTCCGGTTCGCGCTCGTACCGGGTGGGGGAATCGCAGAGCATCTGCAGGGGACTCTCGAAGACCACGTACATGGCCAGCTGGTGGCAGCGGGTCCCCAGGCTCATCGGACGGTTGAAGACGGGATGGAACTGGTCGGGATTGGCGTTGTCCATCGCCCCCGGGGTGTAGTCCATGGGCCCGGCGAGCATGCGGATGAAGGGCAGGGTGACGTCGTGTTCCGGGGTCGGGTGCGCGCTCCATTTCACGTGCTCGAGCCCC
>CAYSYY010000106.1:0-7960 GCA_964435265.1 uncultured Gemmatimonadota bacterium | reverse complement strand
TGGCCGACCGTGCACACCCGCGAGGGGGTGTTGGGGCTCGAGCACGTTAAATGGAGCGCGCACCCGCCCCCGGCGCACGACGTCACCCGCCCCTCAAGCCGCAGGCTCGCGCCCGAGCGCCCCCTCGCGGGTGAGCACGTTCGGCCAGGCCCGGCGCAGTCCGGCGGGCTTGTAGGCGCCGTGGAAATCCACCAGCAGGTGACGGGCGGCCGCCTCTTTTGCGATCTTCCAGTACCAGTTCACCATCGGCTGGTCGTCGCGCTGCATGAAGTCCACCTTGATGCCGGCCACCCCCCATGAGGCGATCCGGTCGAGGGCTTCGACGAGCTGATCGTCGAGCGTCTTCCAGACCACCCAGAGGATGAGCCCCACCCCCCGCTCCCGGCCGTGGGCGAGCAGGGCTGGCAGGTCGATATCGGGATTGACGGCCGACAGGTCGGTGGTGCGGGACCAGCCCTCATCCAGGATCACGTACTCGATCCCGTGGGCGGCCGCGAAATCGATGTAGTACCGGTAGGTGGCGGTGTTCAGCCCGGCCCGGAAATCCACCCCGGTGAGGTTCAAGGCGTTCCACCAGTCCCAGGCCACCTTCCCCGGCCGGATCCAGGCGGGATCGGCGAGCTCGCACTCCGGGGCCAGGCGCCAGACGATCGTGTTCGTCACCAGCTCACCGTCGGAGCCCGCGATCGCGAGCACCCGCCACGGCAAGGTGCGCTCCCCCGCGGTGCGGGCGATGTAGTCGGCCCCCAGCTCCACCCGCACGGTACGGTCGCGGACCTGCCGCTCCTCGAGCGGACAGGGCGGGAAGACGGCCCGCAGGGCGTTCCCGCCGGTTCCGGCGAGGTAGGCCCCGGGGTAGTCGCGCAGATCCGACTCGGTTATGGCCACCTTCACGCCGTCACCGGCATCCACCAGGACGGGGATGCTGGCGAAGGTGCCCGGTTCGATCTCGCTCAGATGGAGCTTTTCATAGGCCCGTTCCTGATGGGTGAGCATGCTCTCCTCGGCCGGGAACCAGAGCGCGTGATCGCCGGTGAAGGCGACCACCCACTCCTCGTCGGCGACCGTCATCTCGCCCGGCCGGGCGGTACGGAAGCGCCAGGCCGCGCCGTCATCGTACGCCCGCACCTCCAGGGCCCAGTCGTCGCGGAACTCCAGGCTGAGTTCGCGGTACACATCGCGCACCTCGGCGAACTTCTCGGGCACCACCGGGCGCAGGACCTCGTCGACTTCGCGTATCTCATCCCGGCGCACCCGCGCCCGGGGCCCCAGGACGGTGCCGTCGGCCAGGCGCAGCGAGATCGGGGAGGGAGCCACGAGCGGTCGGCCGCGGAAGGAAACCGCCACGGTCAGGCTCTCGCCGTTCTCCACGCTCACCGCGACGGCGCCCCCCGGGGAGATCACCGTATAGGCACGGACGGGAACGGCGCCGGATTCGGGGCGGGTTGGGACGCCGGCGTCAGAGCCGGGAACACGGTCGGGATCGTCCGGCCGGGAAACGGCGGCGGGGGGGATCGCTCCCGCCAGCAGGACGAGGCAGCTCGCGACGGCCCACGAGGTGCCGGTCAGCCCGGACATCAGACGAACTCCCCGCGGGCGGTTTCGATGACCCGGCCCCCCACCTCGACCTCGATCCCGTCATCGGTCTGCCGTGCCCTGAGGTAGAGGCGTGAGGGCCGGTCGATCTCGTGCCCCTGCCCGACCCGGAGGTCGATGGCATCGGAGGAGAAGTACCGGTGTTCCACCAGCCAGGCGGCCAGGCAGCCGTTGCCGCTCCCGGTGGCGGGATCCTCGGGGATGTTGTAGTAGTCCACGAAGACCCGCACACTCAGGTCGTCCTCTGCGCTCCGTCCCTGGGGGCAGAAGAGCAGTGGCGCCTTGGCGCGGGTGTCGGCGATCAGATCGAAGAAAGCGTCGCGCTTCACGGCCGAGCGCTGCAGGGCGGCGAGGTTGGTGAGCGGCACGATGATGAAGGGCAGCCCGGTGGAGACATCCTGGATGGGGAAGCGTTCATCGATATCCCAGAGATCGAGACCGAGAACCGGAGCGATGACTTCGGGAGCCAGCACGTCGCCGAAGTCGGGCCGGTTCTGCCGCATCCAGAGGATCGGCCGCTCGTCGTCACTGACATCGAAGCGCACCGGGATCTGTCCCACCGCCAGGTTGAGCACGACCTCCCCGGCCGGCATCGCACCGGATTCTCCGGCGGATTCACCGGCGGGTCCGCCGGCGGTACCGCCGGCCAGATGCTCGCGGATCACCCAGGCCGTGCCGAGAGTCGGGTGGCCGGCAAACGGCACTTCCTCGCCGGGGGTGAAGATACGCACGTCCCACCCCCCGTCGCGGGGCTGATCGGAGAGGATGAAGGTGGTTTCGGAGTAGTGCGTTTCACGGGCGATGAGCTGCATCAGCTCACCGGGCATATCCGCCGCGGCGGTGAAGACGGCGAGCTGGTTGCCGGCGTACTTCTCTTCGGCGAACACGTCCACGATCACGAAGGGATACGCGGCCATGTGAATCCTCCTGGGCGGGGTGACGTGCGATGGAAACAGTGAATCCGTTCACCCGGATCCGTTCTTCCCGGAGCATGCCGCCTGGCGTCCGTCCCGACAATGGGAAAAGCCGCGGCGGCGAGGTCGCCCGCCCGGGTCGCGAGCCCGATTACCCGATTAGAGAGAGGCGGGAACAGGAATCGTGACGGATCATTCAGACAGATCTATTTCCAATCCATCGTGGGCCAAATGGATCTGCATATACGAGGTGCCTTTTGTATAGATTCCCAGATAGGTCCGGGTTTCTTCGAGGAATTTCTCGAGCTGATGATCATCCACGGTATGTTCATTATGAAAGAGACATAACTGTTTTACATCGGCACGGACGGCCAGTTCCACGGCGACGATATTGCTGGAGTGTCCCCATGTTCTCCTGGTGATGAAATGATCCACAAGCCTGTACTGGGCATCGAAGACGAGTACATCAGCGTTCCGGGCAAAATCGATAAATGCATAATCTTCTTTTTCGGATTCTTCCTGGTGTTCCGAATCCGTTGAATAGACGACTTTCCTGCCATCTTTCTCAAAACAGTATCCATAGGAATCGAAAGGATGCACCTGCTTGATGCCATGAACCTGAACACCTGCGATATTTCGGGTTTGAGACACATCCAGTACATGGAAGTGGATATCAGCTGACATGGCGGAAAGGGGTACGGGGAAGTAGGGGGGCATCTGCTGATTTACAAAAGCAGCTTCCAGCTGATCATGATACCCATAGATATGTATCGTATTTCCCGGAATGTAAGCCGGAGTGAAAAACGGAAATCCCTGGATGTGATCCCAGTGCAAATGGGACTGGAAGATGTGGAAGGTCTGGGGTGGTTTCAACCCGCTGGTCATCACATAATCCCCAAGGTCTCTCAAACCGCTGCCGGCGTCGCAGATTATGAATTCAGGTCCCCACCGGAGTTCCACGCATGATGTATTGCAGCCATAGCTGGCCCTGATATCAAAAGAAAGGTTGTTTTCAATAAAATCTCCGACGTCATCGGTATTATTCAACCCGTATTCAACGGCTTCCGTCAGAGCCATTTCGATTTTTTTCTTTACCTGCTCCGGACGAACACTGTAAGGCAGTGATCCTCGTGTTCCCCAAAAATGGAGTTTCATAACAACCCCCCTTCATTTCCCGGCCAAAGCCCCGGGAATACATGGCCTGAAGAAAACCTCAAAGGAAGGGATCCTGACGATCAGACCGCTCTCAATGAGTTCTGTCGCGACTCGATTGTAGTCATCTCTCGACAGGGTCCAGGTCGTCGGATTCCCTTCGCTGAACACCATAATGTCTTTCATCCGGGCAAGCATCCATTGCTGATGCATTCTATTTGCAGGTATGTGCGCTTCTCTCATGTAATTGAGAATGATATCGATCGTCTCTTCGGGGTGATCGAAGGCATACCTCCATCCTTCAAGAGAAGCCTGGACAACAGAAGCGCATACATCAGGATCGGCATCAATAAATTCTTGAAGTACATAAATGCCGTCTTCCGGGAAGTTCAATCCGTGATCATAATAAAAGAATGTCGTCAACTCGTCGGGATTGTAACCGGAGTTGATGATCGTATGATATTCGTTGTACCACATGGCCGAGGCAACATCGACACCATCAAAGAGGAAAAGATTCACTGAGTAGGACTGTGGTATCTCTGTTACCGTCAAATCGTACTGCTTGAAGAAAGCATGCGGCTGTAACCGGAATATCGGCCCCCAGACACCCACCTTTCGGTTGTCGATATCTTCGACTTCATTGATGCCCCGTGCTTTCTTGGCGATGAGCATGAGAGCGGACTTCTGCACCGTCTGAGCGATATTGACGACTTCTACTCCTCTGGCTCGCATTTCGATGCCGGTAGAGAGCCACATTGTGGCGAAATCCGCCCGGCCGCTTTCCAGGAGCGCAGCTGGCGGATCATCCGGGCCACCGGTGATAATCGTCAGATCGACACCGTTTGTGTCAAAGAACCCCTTTTCGAGCGCTACGTAATACCCGGCGAACTGGGCCTGTGGAGCCCATTGAGGGATTAATGATACTTTCTTCAGTTGTCTGTCCTGACCGTCGGTATCGCGGGCTGTCCCCAGCACCAGGAGGAGAACGAGGATCGTGTCTTTCAATGCTCTCATCACATTTCACCCAGATAGCGTAGCGCCGCTATGGTCAGGTCATCCGACTGTTCGGCCCCCCTGGTGAAATCTTCGACATCCTTGAGAATGGTCAGAACGGTCTGTTCCGCGCTCTCCGTATTAAGCTTCGCCAGACAATCATCGAGCAGGACATCCTCATACAATTCATCATCAGCATTCATGGCCTCGTTGAGTCCATCGGTGTATAAAATCACTTCTTCCCCCGGTTCGAGGATCACCTTGTCCGCACCGTCCGGTTCCACATCGAAAGTGCCGAGGGGAACCGTATGGGTCTTTGCAAGCTGCTCCATTCCCCCGCTCTTACGGTGGTAGTAGGGATAGTTGTGACCGGCGTTGCAGTACTCCAGTTCACCGCTGGTGATGTCGAGGATGCACAGGAAGAATGTGACATAGAGGTTCTTCTCATTGTCGCTGACAAGGTCCTTGTTCATGCTTGCCACGATCTGTTCCACCGTCAGGCCACTCTGCTGTACTTTTGATCGGAGAAGCGTTCGTGTTACCGCCATGAAAAGAGCTGCGGGAACACCTTTTCCCGACACATCACCAATGGCAAAACACAGATGGGTATCATCCAGAAAAAAGAAATCATAGAAGTCTCCACCAACGGCCTTGGCCGGTTCGATGGAAGCATATAGATCTATCTGGCCTTTATTGGGGAAGGCGGGGAAGGTCTTCGGGATCATGCTCATCTGGATCTCACGGGCGATATCCAGTTCGCTTTCGATCCGTTCCTTGGCGGCCGTTGTCTCCTTCAGATTTGCGATATACTCCTTCAGTTGCGCCTGCATCGATCCGAAAGAACCGCTCAGTTTCCCGATCTCGTCTCCCGAACGTGCCGGGGGCAGTTCCACATTGAAATTTCCGGATCCGATGTCTTGAGTGACAGCGGCCAGCCTTGACAATGGTCTCGTAATACCTCTGGAGATCAATACTATCACCACCAGGAGAGCGAGGAGCCCTATTGTGCCGATGAACAGCAGGTCTGTGCTCAGATCGCGTAGATCGGCATAGAGCTCATCTTCCGGAATTACGATTCCCAGCGACCACCCGCTCACAGTGACGGGTGCATAGTAGAGCCAGCCCCGGTCATGGAAAACGATGCCGGTCAACCGCACGAATCCGCTTTCCCCATGTATCATGGCCCGGCCGATATCTCGCAGACCGGGATAGTCGAGTTCTTCGGCCATGCTGAAGATACTCTCATTCATGATCAGGTTTTCTTGCGGGTGAGTGACGATCGTTCCGTTCCGGGATATCAGGAAGCCGTAGCCGCTCTCGAATATCTCTATTGAAGAGACGAGTTCCTGAAGCCAGTGAAGTGATATATCACTTGTCAGAATCCCGTGCAGGAGCCTCTCTCCTGATTCCCGACGGTAGAAGGGAACGGAATATGTAGACATGATGATGTTGCCGCCCCCTTCATCGTAGTACGGTTCACTCCAGACGGGGCGTTCAAGTTCTTTCGGGATCTGATACCAGTCCCAGTCGAAATAGTTATAGGTCTCGCTCCCTAGGTTTTCATAAAGGATTTCATCCCCGGATTTATAGAAATATGGAGCATAAGAATATGAATTTTCGAAGAATGTGTATGGCTCAAACGCCATACAACTGCCATATATCTCATCATTATTAGCAACAATTGAGTGCAGGAAAGATTTTAATTCATCTTCCGAAGAAGATGTGCTTTCATATACATATGCAACATTAGAAGGAACTTTTGCTACTGAGCTTAGAACTTCTTGAATTCTATAGATTGTTGAAAGTGCAAGATTGTGGGCATTTTCGGATGCACCGTTCAGGATGATATCCCTGGAAGTGCTGTACTGATACAAAAGTATGAATATGAGCACTACGGATGCCGCTGAGATGATACATATGCTCAGCTTGAACGCCAGGCCCCTGTTCTTTCGCGCTTCTGTCGCTCGGTTGATATACCGGTTGAGCATTCCGGTCGTGGGGCGAATCCTAGAACTCGGCAAGAGCTTCTTCCCTGTCGGATTTGATCGTGAACAGGGCGGTGAATCCCGCGATGTTGAATACTTCGCTTATTCGGTCCTGTAAATCGCATAGAGCGAACTTCCCGCCATAGGCGGTCACCTTTTTCAGTGCCACCAGGAATATCCGCAATCCGGAACTGGATATATATTCGAGGTCCGTGCAGTCAATCAGGAGTTTCATGCATTCATTATCAATAAATTTCATGACATGTTTTTCAAAATCCGTTGAAGCATTCGTATCAAGTCTTCCCCTGATTTTCAGGGCTGTTACATCACCGATGATTTCTTCAACAACATCCATCTCTTGCTCCTTCGTGTTTATCCTTCATTGATCGATTTTTTTACTGAGAGTCAGAATGTTTTTACCGTGCTTTCTTTGATACTGGATGTCATCCATTTTCCCCCGGACGAAATGTATTCCAAGGCCTCCGATCTTCCGGTTCTCCAACCTGGCATCGATATCCGGTCGTGGCACCTCCAGTGGATTGAACGCTACTCCGTCATCAATGAGTTGAATAGTCACCACGTCTGTCATCTTCGATAGCTTCAGCACGATTTCGTGCTCAGAGTCGTTATCGTACCCATATAACACGATATTCATCACCAGTTCTTCAACGACGAGATTCAGATCGAATACTACTCCGGGAGGCAACTGCCATTCCTGGGCCAGCTTCTCCAGTTGTTCAACGAAACCGTCAATGGCTGAACGCCTGTTTTTCAATATGATCTCGACCTGATCGGTCATGTTATTGAAAGCTCCCGTTACAGTCTCGAATTACACAGCATATCGAGTGCGTCCTCTCCCGAAAAACTGTTTCTCGGTTCCTGAGACCATTGTCGTTCGGGCGGGGAATTGCACTGGATATCATCGGTGATGAAGTCACCCGGTTGAGAGTGGTATATAGAGGAAGAACCCCGGCGCGGGTATGAGCCATTCCGGCTTGAGGACAGCCCCGCAGCTCCGGTCACAGGTTCAGAAAGCATCCGGCATCGGGAAGGAGACGGCGAAAGCGCTATGATAGAGTGCATGGTCGCTGAAGAATCTGGATTGAAGTGGTTGAAGATACAGGGTCGCATCGATGCCATAGGCGCTCCGGAGGTTGAACAGCAGATCGAGGGTATCATTCATTCCGGTGAGCGGATAGTGGTCGTGGACCTCAGCCAGGTGAACTATATGAGCAGTATCGGCCTGCGCGTGTTTATCGGGGCGCAGAAGCAGCTGCAGAGAGTGAGTGGCGAAGTCATTCTCTATGATATGCCGCCGGG